>CAZBBI010000022.1:0-9942 GCA_964490135.1 uncultured Candidatus Peribacteria bacterium | reverse complement strand
GGAAAACATGGGATTACTTCAATTATTCAACCAGGAGGTTCTCGCGGGGACAAGGAAGTTTTTGCCAAATCGGATGAACTGGGAATCTCTACCATCCTAACAAACATGAGAGGGTTTTTACATTAAAAATAAATCATGAGAATTCTTTTTGTTCCTGGGATCAAAACTTGGCAGTGGTATCTCTCCGGATGGAAAAAAGATTTGTTGAGAAATTTTCCGAATGCTGAGATTGTGTTTTTGAATAAACCGATTTATTTACATACACAAAAGAAAAAATGTGATCAAATCGTAGAAAACGGGGTTAAGATTTTAAATGACAGAAAGCCTACCATTGTGCTATCTCATTCCTATGGAGGACTTTTAGCAAAAACTATGATTGGTCGAGCGAAAAACGCTAAAGTAACAAAATTAGTAACGATGGCGTCGCCCCACACGATGAATAGCTTTGGAGTTGATTCGACAAGAAAATTTTTAAAAACCCCTGAATTCGTTGAAGTACTAACACAAACAATTGGAGGATTTTTGGACCCCGTTGTTCCCTATAAATACACGCAAACAAAAAACTCAAAACATCAAAATATTTGGTGTGAACATATGGGTTTTTTACTTGCCCCGTGGATACGGAAAAAAATAATAGAGTTAATTTAACTCAATCATAATACTATCTCCGACAACCCCCTTAAAAGTATTAGCAGTTACCTCCAAAACATATTTTGCCATAGCTTTAGGAACAAAGCTTGGGCATTTTTGTGTATTCTGCTCTAAGCAAGGATCTGCGGTTTTAATATCTACGACCTGAAAATCTTCATCAATCCATACTATATCTAGAGGGAAATTAACATTTGGCATCCAAAAATTATAAATAGCAGATTTATCAAAAACAAAAAACATTCCCTGATTCTTTGGTAAATTTTCACGAAACATAAGACCTTTTTGACGAGACTCTGGTGTTTTTACAATTTCCACAAAAAAAGTCTTATCCCCCAGGGGACACTCGCTTGCTTCGCAATTAACCTTATCCTTTATTTGCAAAGACACGGTTCCAGCTGGAGCCGTTTTAGAGATATTTAAGTTTGTGAATTCTTTTATTTTGGTACTAACAATTTCTTTTTTTTCAGGCAATTGATCGTAGTTTTCCCAAAGCCAATAACCAGAAAACCCAATACCACAAATGACTAGGACGGGAAAAAGAAAGCGAAATATTCGGACTACCATTGTTGACAAAGTAACAAAGACATTATTTCTTTACAAGTTTTTTTATAAGATTAGTAATTTATCAAACTTTCTTTAGAATTTAAAAAATTATTTACATACAAATAAAACAAAAATATGTTTGAGTTAATATGGGGACTAAAAACGATAGCAATAATGGATGTTTGGACAATTGAGCATGTTCTAAGCGGACTATCCATTGGGCATGCGGTAAGAAAAAATAACCACAAAATTTTTAAGAAAAAATTCGGGCTAGAAAAACATCATATTGTTACTAAGCATTTCGATGTAATGGGTGTTTTGTTTTTAGCTTATCTTTGGGAAACAATTGAACATTATCTTGAAGTTGGGGTTGCCGGAGAAGTGGTTCAATATTGGTTTCAGGGAGTAGAATATTGGCCCAACAGAGTGATATTTGATCCTTTGATGCTTGTACTTGGACATTTGATCGCCAAAAAATATCCACAACTAGTAAACCCTGCCAGAATTATTTCACTTGTTTGGTTGATTGTTCATATCTTTGCCTTCCCTCATTCAATGTATTTGCATGAGTTATTCTAAAAAATAAGTAGAATAAAAATACATGGAAAATCTTTTATCAATATTAAATGATGCACAGAGACAAGCAGTAGAGCAAATTTATGGCCCAGTTTTGGTGTTGGCTGGACCAGGAACAGGGAAAACGCATATGCTAACAACTAGAATAGCGCATATTTTGCAGTCAAATGTGGGGTGCGAACCAGAAAATATTTTGTGTTTAACCTTTACAGAAAGTGCCGCGGTAGAAATGAGAAATAGATTACAAAGTTGGATTGGACCAACCGCCTATCGAGTAAAAATTTCAACATTTCATGGGTTTTGTCAGTGGGTGATGGATAGTTATCCTGAGATTTTTCAGAAAAAAATAGGGGTACGTGAGGTTGCCGATGATTTAGTTCACGCGCTTGCTTATCGAAAAGTTATAAAACAAAAAAAATGGGAACATTTTTCTAATGTTTGGGACGATTTCATGCATCAGGGAGATGTGCTTCGGGCTATTTCTGACATGAAAAGAGAACATATTACGCCAGAGAGTTTGCGTGCAGAAATTCCAAAAGAAAAAAATCGACTAGAGGAAGACCCTGGTAATTTTTATAAACGAAAATTTCGTGAATTTAAGGTTGGAGATTTTAAGCCCCAAGCGAAACAAAAAATAAAAGACAAGATTTCGAAGATGTACGAATTAGCTGATTTTTGGGAACTGTATGAAAAAGAGCTTCAAAAAGACGGTTACTATGATTTTAATGACATGATTAACTGGGTCGTGAATGAAATAGAAGAAAATGAAAATTTAAGATTTGATTTACAGGAAAAATTTCAGTGGATTATGATTGATGAATATCAAGATACAAATAACGCGCAAAATGCAATTATTTGGCAGCTATGTGAAGGAATTGATGATGCTAATGTTTTTGCTGTTGGAGATGATGATCAGTCGATATATCGATTTCAGGGAGCGAGTGGAGCAAACATTATAGACTTTAGAGAAAGATTTTCTAATCGGAAAGAGGTAGTACTAGAAAACAATTATCGTTCACACCAAAATATTCTTGATACGGCTTACGAGTGCGTATCAAATAATCTTGGTCGAGCCAATAGTGACACAAAGCTTATTTCGTACAAAAAACTAAAAGAAAATGAGGGGCAAATTACAAAGATATCACTTGGATCAAGGCAATCGGAGATAAATTTCTTGGTGCATAAAATCAAAGAAAAATTATCTGAAAAAGTTGCTCCAAACGAAATTGCAATTTTAGTTAGAAATAATAGAGAAATAGAAGAGCTTTCTAGGGAATTACCAAAATTTGGAATATCTATTTCAGCTCAAATTTCACAAAATATTTTTGATAATCAATCAGTTAGGCAATTGGTGTTGATGATGAGAATCTTTTCTAATCATGTGAATGACGAAGCCTTGTTTGACTTATTGCATTCAGACTTCATTGAGATTGATGCCAAAACTCTTTTGGAATTATCATTAGCACGGTACAAAAATAAAACGACAATAATTCAGGAACTTTTGACGGATAAATTCAATAAACCGAATATTCAAAAATTTACAAAATTTTTTATAAATTCACGAAAAGAGTTTCATCATTGTCGACCAGCAGTTTTATCTGAAAAGCTGCTTTATGAATCAGGGTTAGCTGAGTTCTTAACAAAAAAGGACAGATTGGAGGATTGGCAAAATATTCGAAAATTCATTGATTGGATTCGGGCACAAAATCAGCAAAGTTTACCAGAATTAATAGATATAATTGATTTAAATATCGATCTTGATATTTCTGTTCGGCCCGATCCGTTGCCAACAGATAAAAATTCGATTCAAATTATGACGGCTCACCGGTCAAAAGGAAGGGAGTTTGAAATTGTTTTTATTTCGGGACTAGAAGATCGTAAATGGGGAAACACAAGATCGGGCAGAGGCATTTCTTTGCCAAATTTTACTAAAAAAGACGTAACTCAGGGAGATGCTAACGAAGAAGAGCGAAGAATATTTTTTGTAGCTTTAACGAGAGCAAAGTCGCAAATATTTTTGTCTTATTCTCAAACAGATTTTTCTGGACGAGAAAAAAATCCTTCTCAGTTTTGGCATGAATTACCAGAAAACATTGTTAAAGAGGTTTTTGAGGAAGAAGATATTGAAATGCAAAAAATCCTTCCTGTTTTCTTGGCTCACCAAGAAAAATCACTAACTAAGAGTGAAAAAGATATCTTGACTCAAAAAATTGAAAAATTTGTTTGGTCGGCCTCTAGCTTGCAAACATTTTTGGATTGTCCTAGAAAGTTTTTGTATCAAAACTTATACAAGTTCCCACGCAGGCCACAAAGTAATATGGCGTTAGGAGTTGCTTTACACGAAGCGCTTGAAAGGTTTTTTCATAAAGCAAAGATAGATAAAACTTTTGGGAATTCTGGGAAATTATTAGAAGAGTTTAATTATGCTATGTCTGGTCAAAATTTACCAAAAGAAGATTTTGAAAAATTAAAAGAGCATGGAGAAGCGGTTTTAATGAAATATTTTGAGCAAAAATTACAAAACTTTGAATCACAATATCCTTATGGTTATGAACTTGAATATAGTTTTGGGCAATTTCATCCAGACATAGATGGTATAAAAATCACAGGAAAAATGGATAAGATTGTGTATTTAGATGAAAAGAAAAAGACCGCAAAAATTGTAGATTACAAGTCTGGAAAACCACGGTCGATAAAAAAAGGAGAAAATTACTGGCGTCAGCTTGTTTTTTATGATCTTTTAGCCAGAAAGTCTCAGGCATTAGATTGGCAAGTGTCAGAATGCGTGATAGAATTTTTGACAGTTGGGAGTAATGGAAAAGTTGGAGAAAGATCGTTAGTTGTGACCGAAGAAGATCGGAAGCAAGTAACAGAGGAACTCAAATCTTGTGACGAAAAGCTAAAGAATCTAGATTTCCCGATTGTTGAAAACCCAACGTCGGATTCAGACATTGATTACTGGCAGAGATTTTAAAAAACTTTTGACAAAATTTCACAAATACATAGATTTGCTCAGCGGTGTCTTCTAACATACATGAAGCCCGCTCTATAAAAAACTATACAATATGGCACATAAAAAAGCTGGTGGTTCGTCGAAAAATGGTAGAGATTCCGTATCCAAGCGTCGTGGAGTTAAACGATTTGGAGGAACAGCAGTTAATGCTGGAGAAATTTTGATCAGACAAAAAGGAACAAAGTTTCGACCAGGTGAAAACGTAGGAATGGGGAAAGATTTCACTATTTTTGCAACAGAGAAAGGGACAGTTAATTTCACAGAAAAAGCAATTAGAAGGTTTGACGGTCGAAGATATACACGAAAATTTGTGAATATTGCGACAACTGCGTAAAGTGAGGTTGTGAAAAAAACATTACTGCTTTTGTATTTAATACTTCCTAACGTCGTTGGGGCCTTTTTTGTAAATGATGGGGTTGTTCGTGAAAACCTGCAAACAACAATTACAACACAAAACGATAAAGCGGAAATTGTTATTATAACAAAATTAAGAAATGATACTGATTCAGAAAAAGTTATAGATTACTTTTATCCATTAGATGTAAATATTCAAAACATTCATTTGTATCTAGATGGGAATGGACAAGAGGTTAACGTATTAGAGGGAACGGAAAAACGAGAAGCTCTTTTTGAGAAAGCTAAAGCACACCAAGATCATCGTTTTTTTCGATTGGAACGAAAAAATATGCCGAAATTGTTGATGCTAGGAGGAGTTAGTGTTCCAGCTAAGGATGCAAAAATAATTAAACTAAAATATACTCTAGGATTAGACTTCTTGGATGATGTTTTTTTTAAAGAAATTTTTCTGAATGATGAAATTTTTACAGAAGAATTTGAGATAACTCTGTTATTGGATCGGCCAGACAAAATAAAACATTTCTTACCAATTTATGAAAAAAAGGGGCAGGTGCTAGACCTGGACCAGCAAATAATATGGAGGACGGAGCAATTAGAGTTTATTCCAAAACAAAACTTTAAGTTCTTTTTTTCGGAAGTATCAGAGCCAATTTTGACTTATAAAAACGAAGATGCGACTTATTTTGCTCATTTTATAGATAAAACAAAACTACAAAGTTACGATAAAATTAGAATTATAATAGATCAGTCTGGATCCGTTTATAAAGACGCTTGGATAAAACAACAAGAAATTATTTCCTTTTTTCTAGATAAGCTAAGTAGTGAAAAAAAGATAAAAGTAATTTTTTGGGATGATGCTCTTAATGATTTCAACGAAGATTTTGTAAAAAACTCCAGAGAGAACCAAAAGAAGATAATAGAATATTTTGATCAAAAAATTCCGATGAAGAAGACTAATTTTGAAGCAATTTATCCGTTTTTTAAGGAGGAAGATCAAGATGTTTTGACGGTGTTTTTAGGGGACTTTGAAGAGATTGAAGTGCCAGAAGTTAATTCTCCGTTATTTTTTCTAGATTTTTCAGAAAACAATAAGCTGAAGGCTTCAGTAGAATCTGACGGAGGACAATATTTACATGTTTTTTCGGATAGTAGTTTTATAAAGTCATCAGATTTTTTAAAAAAACTTAATTCATTGTTAAAAAAATTCTTATCAGAGGATATAGATTATAAATTTGAAGATCAGCAGGAATTTTTACCAAAAATTTATCAAAATTATGATGTAGATGTTTCAGACTTTTTTGTTAGTAGGTCCTTCACAGAAGGGGGCTTGGTCTCAAATAATTTGGCTAGTTTTTTGCCAAAAAGCTGGGGAAAAAGAAGGTTGAATGTTTTTGTGGAAAATGGTTTGTCAGAAGAAAAGGTTTTAGCAAAAAAATCGATAATGCGATTTTTTGGGATAGGTGCTGATATTAAGTTTCAAGGAGGGGCTCCGTTATATTTTTCTGAAAAAAATGGGTGGGAGCAATATGATTTTTTTGATAAAGCTAATGAAAAAAATGCAATTTTAATTGCTCCTTTTTCTGACGCACAAAGACAGCTTTTTATAACCTATCCAAATAAAGTTTCTGATTTTTTTGGAAAGGGGGAGCAAGTTAGTTTTTGTTATCAGGACCGGAGATGTGTCTCTGTTTTAAATAAAAAAAGAGTAGAAGCATTAGTTTCTGATTTGTTTTTTTGGAAAGGATATCACCTAGATCACTGGGCAAATGAATATTTAAAGATCTTGGCAGATAAAGAAATTTTAAAAGTTTCAGAAGATGGTAACGGCCTACCAAATCAAAAAATTACACGAGGAGAGTTTGTGACCATGGCAGTTGAGTATAAGTATGGAAAAGATTTTGAGAGAGTAACAGAGCCAGCAGCGTTATTGAAAGATTTGGACGAAGGACTGTATCTTACGGAGGTTGTAAATTTTTTAGTGGAGAAAGGGATTATTCAGGGGTATAGGGATCAAACTTTTAGGCCACACAGAAACCTTTCGAGAGCAGAGTCTGTAAAAATTTTGTTATCATTGCAGGAAAAATCTTTACCACAGGAATACAAAATTCCAGAAAACTCAGTCTTTCCTGACATTGATGGCTGGGAACATTTTTGGGTAACAACAGCTCAGAAACAAGGAATGGTAAAAGGATATGATGATGGAAAATTTCATCCAAATAGAACTTTGACTAGAGCAGAAGCTTCAAAATTAATTGTAGAAAGTGTTAAATAGGGATAGTCTGTTCTTAGTAAATAATCACAAAAAAATGACAAAAATTAATCAAATTTACAAGTGTTCAATGTGCGGAAACATGACAGAAATGGTTAACTCTGGAGCTGGGGAACTTGTTTGTTGCGGAAAACCCATGATGTTGTGCGTAGAAAATACAGAAGAGGCTGCAACAGAAAAACACATTCCTGTGATAGAAAAATCAGGGAATAAACTAAAAGTTATTGTTGGAGAGGTTGCTCATCCAATGGAAGAGGTGCATTTTATAGAGTGGATTGAGGTTGTAACTAATGATGAAGTTTTTCGTAAAAATTTAACACCAAATGACAAACCAGAGGCCGAATTTGAAATAAAATCAGAAAAATTTTCTGTTCGCGCTTACTGTAATTTGCATGGTTTGTGGAGTAGTTAGCATGAATATCTGCATTTACGGCTATGGACTAGAGGGAAAATCAACAGAAGAGTTTTTGAAAAAACATTTTGAGGATTTAAGTATTGTTGTTTTTGATGAGAAAACAAAAGGTAAAAGTATTTTTGAGCCTCAGACCTATGACCTAATATTTGTTTCTCCTGGTGTTGATCGACATAAAAAAATACCAAAAGAATTTTGGAGTAAGTGTACATCACAAATTGAATATTTTTTTACACTTTTGCCAGAACATAAACGGAAAAAAGTCATTGGTATTACTGGATCAAAGGGGAAATCTACTACAACAAAATTTTGTGCGGAATTTTTGGAGAAGGTGGGATATAAAGCTTCTGTGGCGGGAAATTTCGGGAAACCGTTTCTGGATGTATTAGATGATTTTTTGTTAGATAAATACGATTTTATCGTGGCGGAAATTTCTAGTTTTCAGGCGGAGTTTTTGTCGGTGTCTCCACATATTTCTATTTTTTTGAGTTTTTTTCCAGAGCATTTGGATCGACATGGAGATGAGACGAAATATTTGTCAGCCAAAGCCAATTGTTGGAAGCATCAGAAAGATGAAGATTTTTTGATTTTTCCAGACACGTTGTCATCTTTTACAGAGCTTCAGCGGATCTGTCCCAATAAGAACAGGTTAATTCTTTCCGAGCCATTGCCAGAAGACTTCTTTTTGGAAGATTCTATTTTTAGGGCTAGTCATTTTTGTCAGAATTTCGGAACCATAACAGCCCTAGGTAAACAAAAACAAAAAAAAAATACCAAGCAAGTTTTGAAAAAATTAGCTGAAAGGTTCATAGGACTGCCTCATCGCTCAGAATTTGTAGGAGAAAAAAAAGGAATGTCTTTTTATAATGATTCGATTGCCACAGGACCCGATGCGGTTGTGAGAGCGATTGATTTTTTTGAAGATAGGCTTGGGTATTTATTGCTAGGAGGGCAGTCTGGAGGCGGGAATTTTGATATTTTGGCAAAAGCACTTATTTCGAAGAAGTTTGTGGGAAAAGTTATTATAACGGATTCCCCGATCCTTACAGTATTTGAAGTCTCAGCTAAAAAAGCTGGATTTAGTAGGTATGAAGTCGTTAAAGATTTCACAGAAGCAATGAAGATAGTTTTTGGGGCGCCAATGAAAGATAAAATTTGTCTACTTTCTCCCGCAGGGAAAAGCTTTGATCAGTATCCAAATTATGGAGCACGGGGTGATCATTTTCGGAAAATAGTACAAGGTGTCTGACTTTTTATAAATTTTCTTAAAAAATATTTGACAGTAAAATCTTTTGCACTATATTCGGCTGGCTCTTTTGATTTTATTTATATATGGCAACAACAAAAAAGACGGCAAAGAAGGCGGAAGTAACAACTTCCAGTGTAAGAATTATTGTTAAATCATTTGATTACACAATAATCGACGAAGCAGCTAAGGCTATTGTTGACACAGCAGAAAGAAATGGATCATTGGTTTCAGGACCAGTTCCGTTGCCAACAAGAATCAAGAAATACACAGTGAATCGAGCAATGTTTGTGAATAAAGACGCTCGTGATCAATACGAGATCCGAACACACAAAAGATTGGTTGACATTAAGGATCCAACACCAAAGACTATTGAGTCTTTGCAGAACTTATCTCTGCCAGCGGGTGTGGACGTAGAAATTAAAATGACATAGTTAGTTATCGATCATTTGAGTTTCGGAAGGATGAAGTTTGAAAAAACCTCTCACTAAAAACTTCAAGAAATTAAGATTAAACAAAATAATATGAAAGGAATTTTAGCTCGGAAAATCGGAATGACTCGTGTTATCTGTCCAGACAGTGGAGATATGACGCCAGTTACTGTTCTGCAAGCTCCAGAGGCAGAGGTATTGCAAGTGAAAACGAACGAAAAAGATGGATATAGCGCTTTGGTGTTAGGTTCTTTTGCTCGTAACAAAGCAGGAAAGAATATTAATAAAAATTATAAGTTCATAAAAGAATTAGCTCAAGAGGAGGGTGAAGAGTTAAAAAAGGGAGACAAGATAACACTAGAAAGTCTTGCAGCTGTTCAGACAGTGAAAATTACAAGCGAATCAAAAGGAAAAGTTTTCGCGGGAGTTATTAAACGACATAAT
>CAZBBI010000021.1:6627-10000 GCA_964490135.1 uncultured Candidatus Peribacteria bacterium | reverse complement strand
GATATTCCTGTTTCACATTCTAAGGATGTTAAATTACTCATTGAAGGATATGCTTTTTTAACTTACACCAATTCTATGCAAGAGATTGATGTATTTGTTAATAATCATTTGATAAAAAAATTAATTTAGATAAAAACTCAGAAGTAGAAAGAAATAAACTTGAAGGAGTTCTTGAAGGAATGAATGATAGTGATAAAGAAAAAATCCGTGATGCGTACGATTATGGTAATAGTTATTTAAAACATGGTTATAAAAACAAAGATTTTCAATTCCCAGGTAGCCAAAAATTAAATCAAGCCGCTCTGGAATCAAAATCACTTGTCATGGAATTTGGTACTTTTAACCAGAGATATAGTAATAAACTGGATAATATAATATCTGATGTTTCTGAAAACAAAGATATTGATTTAAGTTTTCAAGATTTTTATCGAAGTTGGAAAATTGAGGGAAAAATCGAGCTGACAAGGAAAATAAAATCTTTTGAAAATCTCTGTGAGAATGTAATTTTCACTGAAAAAGATCAGGATGGTGAACTAGTTTATAAAGAATTTTTAAAAAATTATTTTGAGACAATTACTAAAGCTTTTGATAATATAGAAGCAGGGATAGAAGACCTAAATAAAACTATTATCTCTGGTCACCAGTTTACGGGCAAAGAACAAATTTGGACAAAAATAAAATCAGATTTTTCTACCTTAAAAAGTTATGTATCTTTTGACGAAGGGAAGCTTACCAGACATCAAAAAACAATTGAAGATAGATTGTTTGCCCATAAAGAAAAAGATGATAAAGGTGCAAATATTGATGTAAATGGATTTTCTGAAACAGTCCAAAATCTAAAAACAATAGGAGTTTTTGATGAACGGGTTTCTGCCCAAAAAGAATTTGATGAAATGCGAATGTCATTTGCCGAAAAAGCAAAAGCATTTGATGATAGCTCAAGAGGAGTAAGACTGAAGATTGAATTAGATCAAACAAGACTAAATGATGAGAAATTTGAGGAAAAATATGGTATGCACAAAAATGAAGCCAATGTGACATTAAGTCGTTTTGGTGAATATAAAGGTGATTTTGATGAACAGTGGAATAGGTTTGATAAAAAAGATTATTTTGATATTTGGTGGGATAAATATCAAAAAGATGATGAGAATAGATTTGAAGCAATAAGAGAATTTCAAGATATTGAAAGACTTACCCAAACGGTAGAAGAAATGGCGGATAAAGCTAAAAATCTTGATAAATGGTTAGAAGATTGGAATAAATATGGAGAAACTGAAAGAAAAAACAGATGGTATAATCGTATAGGAACTCAGTCATTTTCTCTTTATTCGATATATTTGTTGGTTAAACAAAATATGGAAATCGTGGAGACACGATGGAAACGAAACCAAGATCGAATGGCCTATAACGTTGGACAACAAATCTATGGAGATAGTGCCTGGGGAAAAGAATTTCGGCGAATGTCAGAAGACAGTGAAGGTGAAAGAGTTAAGCAATGGGAAAGTAACTATAACTCTTTGGATGTATGGTATACGGCGGATTACCTCTATAAAACAAAAGACCCAGATGAAGCTAAAGCTTGTATCATACTCCTTAATAATAAAGGATATCTTAAATGGGACAATCCCCGACTCTGGAGGACCTTAATGCGCTTACAAAATAGTGTTACTTTTAATATTCCAGAAGATATGAGTCTGGAAATTAAAGAAATAACAAGAAAAGTTGGAGATGCTTGTGTAATAATTTGTTCAAAAGATGATTTTAATACTTGGGATACATCAATAGATGAAAATATAAAAAAAGCCAAAGGTGGATATGAAAAAGAATTTAGAGATTTAACTGATTCTAGAAACGAAAATAACGAATCTATGTTAGCTGTTGAGCTTTCTAGTATGCTTGAAAAATGGAAAAAAGGAGACACTGAAGATGTTTATCCGGATAAATTTTACTCATTTCTGCATCTAGCTTTTGAGCAAGGTAAATTAAATGGGCAACCTGATAAACGATGGTATTACCTTATCAAAGGGGTAACTACTAAAAATCCACAAGGTGAATCTTTGCTTCCTAAAACAGTCTTTCAGAATTTCAATGTAGATCTTTTGCAAAATATGCCTTATTTTGATTTTTTTATTGATAAAAATTCTTGGAAAAAAGATGGACGTATTGTTCCAGAAGGAACTTCTGAAGCAAGACAAGGAATATGGCGTTATGAAGATTATATTGCCTGGGGAGAGATGATGGGTGACGGTGGAGGTAATTTCTTTTCAACTTCAAATTCTTCATTAGAAAAAAGTATTGAAAAATTCTTCTATGATATTGTAGATATGAGTGATGCTGCTCGTGGGAGAGTTACTCGTATGGGAAGAGGAACCAATACCAATGCTGATCATGATGATGGTGAAACTTTTTTCACAGGTTTGGAAGAAGAACAAGTTCTTCAATTATTATCTTCTAGATCAGAAGGTACCCAACAAGTTACACATGACTTTTGGAGAGCTTATTTAGGTGGATTTGATCGTTTTATGAAAAATAGAAAAAGATTTATTAGTGAGAATGATCAATTATATGGAAAAGATGATCCTAATTGGCAAAAAATGCGGAAAAAAGTATTGCGTGATGTAGGTGTTAAATTAAAAACAGGATCATTAGTTATACAAGTTCTTTCTGGAAATAAAGACAGTCCGAACCAAACACCGCTTATATTTAACGAAAAAAGTTGGCAAAAAGATTTCGGCGATACTACGATTAAAAGAGCTCAAGATAGTAAAGATGAAATTAATGGTATGCTATTTAATTTAATTGATAACGTTGATGGTAATCAGGAATATAAAGATATATTACGTACAAATAGTTATAAAACAACAACAGATATTCGAACACTTAGAGAAGATAAGAGTTGGACAAAGGATTTAAATGGTAAGATGAGTGAATTTTTCAGTGATGAAAAAGGAGGAATTTATTTTTCCGATACTGAGGCTATCTGGGGTGTACTAGAAAATTATGGAGATAGTAATAGTGGATTAAGTATGGCAATTTGATAGCTCAGTAAGCTTTAAATTCAATAATCAGCTAACAAGGTAAAAAACTCTAAAAGTATTTTTTGAATTTTTATTTATTTAGTTGTAGACTATCGCCAAATGAAAATAAAAAAAGCAATACTACCGGTCGCAGGTCTTGGAACTCGGTTCCTCCCTGCAACAAAAGCACAACCTAAAGAGATGCTGCCTATTTTTGATACGCCAGCGATTCAGCTAATTATCGAAGAAGCTGTTGCAGCAGGGATAGAAGATATCATTATCGTTACAGGACGAGGTAAACAATCTATTGAAAATCATTTTGATAGTTATTTTCCCCTAGAACACTCCTTAGAAAA
>CAZBBI010000021.1:0-6617 GCA_964490135.1 uncultured Candidatus Peribacteria bacterium | reverse complement strand
GGAAACTTAAAGAATTAGAAATGGTTAAGAAAATTTCTAATATGGCACAATTTATCTATGTGCGACAATCACAACCTTTGGGTGATGGCCATGCGATTTTACAAGCCAAAGATTTAATTGGACCAGACGAATCAGTAGTAGTGCTTTTTGGTGATGATCTTGTAGATAATGGTAGTGGGGAAAATTCAGTAAAACAACTTATAAAAGTCTGGGAAGAAACACAGTCGTCAGTGGTACTTCTAGAAGAAGTTTTGAACAAAGATACTGACAAATATGGAATTGTTGATTTTCAATTAGAAAAAGACAAATACGGTCGAATAAATAAATTTGTAGAAAAACCAAAACCAAGTGAAGCTCCATCAAATTTAGCTGCTATTGGTAAATTTATTATTACGCCAGAAATATTTACAGCCCTAAAAACTACAAAACCTGGACCTGATGGAGAAATACGATTGGCTAATGCCTTTGAAGATCATCTTAATAATTCTGGAAAACTTTATGGAAAAATACTTGAGGGACAAAGATTTGATACTGGAGATAAAATTGGATTTTTGAATGCTACACTGCATTATGCCATGAAAAAAGATGAAACAGCAGTCAAACAAGCTCTAAGGAATTTTATGTTATAGTTTTAACTATTAAGATATTATCTGTATTTACAATAAAACGTTGTCGCTATAAGACAAATCGAAAGGATTGAGTAAAGTTAATAAAAAGTATATAATCAATAATACTTACAATTTAGAAAAAATAGATATGGATTATGATGATCAAATTCTCGAGATGCTTGAAAATGCTGAATTATTGAAAATTCAAGGAGAGTTTGAAGAAGCTATAAAATTATTAAACAAAATAATAATAACAGAACCTGAGTGCGTAGAAGCGTATGAAGAATTGGGAGATAATTTTTTGAGTCTTAGGAAATATGGAAATTCTAAAAAAGCACTTATCCAAGCCCTAAAAATTGATTCAAAATCTTCAAATGCTCATTATCTTTTAGGTTTTCTTTTATCAGCTACAGAAAACTGGGCTGATTCAATAAAAGAACTAGAAAAAGCTGATCTTTTTGCACCAAATCATCCCGAAATTTTACGATGTCTGGGGTGGGCTGTTTTTAATAAGAATAGACGGAGTCAAGGTATTTCTATTTTAGAAAGATCTCACAACTTAAACCCAAATGATCCAAATATTCTTTGTGATTTAGGGGTTTGTTATATGAATGCTGGACAAAGTAAAGAAGCAAGATCAATGTTTCAAAATGCTTTAAAAGTTGACCCATTTTCTCAACAAGCAAAAGAATGCATCCATATTCTTGAAGCTATCGATTTGGAGAATAAAAAATAAAAAAAGATTTTGAATTTTGAGCTTTAAACTTTAAACTTAATTTGAATTTATTAACCTTATTTTAAAATGGCACAAGCAGTAACAAAAGACGATTTTCAGGCAGTTGTATTAGAAAGCGATGATGTAACTTTAGTTGATTTTTGGGCACCTTGGTGTGGACCATGTCAGATGTTATTACCAATTATTGAATCTTTATCAGAAAAACTAGAACCTGGAGCAAAAATTGTAAAAATCAATGTAGATGAAGAAGCTGAACTAGCTTCACAGTATGGAGTAATGTCTATACCAGCTTTAAAAGTTTTCAAAGGAGGTGAAATTGTTGGTGAAGCAGTTGGTGTTCAATCTGAAGATCAATTGACTGACTTGATAAATAAACATCGATAAATTCCATAACATATGGAAACTTTTATAATAAACTACGGTATTTTAGCTGTAGCTTTGCTACTCTTTATTGATGATTTAGGTATTCCCCTACCGGGGACTACCATCATTTTTACGTCAGCAATTATGGCTAGTCAAACCGCAGAAATAAATATTTGGCATCTTTTTATTGTAGCGATATTAATTCCTCCACTTGGAAATATGCTTTTATTTTATTTTTCTCGTCACGGGTTTCGTGATTGGTTGGATGCACATGGGCATAAGATTTTTTTACCACAAAAAAGAATAAATAAAGCTCAACGAATTTTTGATAAATATGGAGAGGAAACAGTTTTTTTTGCAGCAATGATTACTAGTGTTCGTTCGGTGAGTTCGGTAATTGCAGGTGGACTTAAGATGAATAGTTTCAAATTTATGGTTTACCATTTTGCTGGTGTTTTGGTTTGGGCAAGTTGTGTAGTTGGGATGGGGTATTTCTTTGGTGATCATATTTGGGACATTTTACAATCACAATGGAAAATTATTTTACTACTTGTTTTAATAATATTAGGAGGAAAAGCTTTTTGGAATTTTTTGAAAAAATAATATAGAATTGAGTAGGAATTTTTTAAATCTATAAAAATATGTCAATGTCCAATCTACAATCATCTCAAAATACCAGTTCTAGTGTTAAATTTAAAGCTGGTAAAAAAATATTAGTTATTGGTAATGGAGGAAGAGAAAATACTATAGTAGAGGCTTTACTCAGGAGTCCACAAGACGTGGAAGTCTTTAATTTCGCTTCATCTATAAATCCTGGGATAAAAAAATTAATAGGTGTAGGAAATATAATTGTAGGAAATTATATGGATTTAGAAGAAATAAAAAAGGTTGGAAATGAAATAAAACCAGATTTTGCGGTTGTGGGACCGGATGATCCAATTGGAATTGGCGCAGTTGATGCTTTGAAAGAAATTGGTATCGGTAGTTTTGCTCCAACAAAGAAAAATGCACAATTGGAATCCTCAAAAGCTTTCACACGAAATCTTTTAGCCAAATATGATATAGAAGGATCACCTGATTTTTTGGTTTCAACAGAGGTAGAAGATACGCAATCTAGGAAAGATTTTTATGATAAATTTCAAGGATCAATTGTGGTTAAAGCAGATGGTTTATTAGGAGGGAAAGGTGTTTTAGTTGGAGGCGAACATTTTGATAATTTTGAAATTGCGGAAGATTTTGCAATTAAATCTATAGAAAAATTTGATCGTGTAGTTCTGGAAGAGAAACTTATTGGAGAAGAGTTTTCGCTTATTTCTCTTGTAGATGGTGTTACCGTGCTAGATACACCAGCTATACAGGATCACAAGAGAGCTTTTGACGGAGATATGGGACCAAATACTGGCGGAATGGGGTGTATATCTGATGAACGAAACTCACTCCCCTTTCTAGATAAAAAAGATCTTGAAGATGCACACCAAATAACAGTAGAAGTTATGGATGCTATCGAAAGAAAAAACGGTGAAAGATTTGTTGGGGTGATGTATGGAGGATTTATGAAAACGAAAAATGGAATTAAACTTATTGAATACAATGCTCGTTTTGGAGACCCTGAGGCTTTAAATATTTTACCAATACTGGAAACAGATTTTGTTAATATTTGTGAAAAAGCAATTGCTGGAAAATTGTTTGAAGTTGGGAAATTAGCATTCAAACCAGTTGCAACTGTTGTTAAATATCTTTGTCCAGAGGGATATCCAGATGATCCAGTTAAAGATGTTGTTATCAATCAAAAATCTAATGATTTAGAACATGTTTATTTTGCTTCTGTCGCAGAAGAAAATGGTGATCTAATCTTAAAAGGATCTCGAGCCGTTGGTATCTTGGGAGTTGGTTCAACTATAGATGAAGCACGAATTGATTGTGAAGAAAAAATTAAAAATTTCAGTGGACCACTTTTTTATCGAAAAGATATTGGAACAAAGGAGTTAGTTCAAAAACGTATGGACCACATTAAGAAAATACTTTAATGAATTCTATTGATAAAGGCTTATTTTTCTCTTTTATTGGACTTGTTATTTTTGGACTCATAATGATGAGTTCTATGTCCGTAGCTGGTAGTTTTGAAGTTACCGGAGAAAATGACTTTTATTTTTGGAGACACTTTTGGTATATCATTTCAGGAATTCCAATTTTTTTAATTTCATTAAAAATTCCTTATGAAACTTTAAAAAGAACATCCCCTCTTATATTTTTATTATCTATTGCTTTCCTTCTTTTGGTTCTGATTTTGGGTGATAATTACGGAACAGCTGCTAAATCCTGGATTCGACTTGGTCCAATTTCATTTCAACCAGTCGAAGTAACCAAAATTAGTATTATTATTTTTTTGTCAGCTATATTTGCAAGTGGAAAAAACAAAGTAAGCTCACTCCATGGAGGTTTCATACCTTTTGTTGTTATTTTAGGAGTCCCTGCATTACTTATAATGGCACAACCTGATTTTGGTTCGTTATTTGTACTATCTTCAATTGCAGCTTCTATTTATTTTATTGCTGGAGCAAATCTAAAACACTTTTTTGGTGGTATTTTTGTAGCTATACTTAGTGGAACCGTTGTAATACTAACAAACTCATATATCGCAAAACGATTTGCAATATTTTTTAACCCAGAATTAGATCCTTTGGGGGCTGGGTTTCAAGTTAAACAAGGTCTTATTGCTATTGGGTCGGGTGGTTTATTTGGACGAGGATTTCAAAACTCTATCCAAAAATTCGATTACCTACCAGAAGTACAATCAGACACTATTTTTGCTGCAATTTCTGAGGAAATGGGATTTTTTAGGATTATAGCTCTTATTTGTATCTATATTTATATTGGATATCGTGGAGCGTTTATTGCCAAAAATGCACCAGATGAGTTCACGAAATATATGGCTGTAGGTCTTACGGTTTGGATTGTCGGTCAGAGTTTTATCAATATTGGTGTAAATCTTGCCCTACTTCCAAATACTGGTATCACTCTCCCTTTTCTCTCTTACGGAGGAAGTTCAATGTGGGCAAACTTTATTGCCATGGGAATGCTGCTTCATATTTCGAGTAACATAAAGAAGCCCATGAAACGTAGATATTTTATGTAATCAGCTCCTATGAAAAAAATCTTATTTGTCGGAGGTGGTACAGGTGGACACATACTTCCACTTTTAAACTTAATAGAGAAATGTATCGAAAAAAAGACAAAAGTTTCTTTTATTTTGGCTGACCAAGATTTAGATCGAGAAATTGTTGAAAAAAATTTTAAAAACATTGATATAAAACCAATTTTCTTAAAAACAGGAAAGATTCGTCGATATTTTTCATGGAAAAATTTTAAAGATTTTTTTCGTATTTTTGGAGCAATATTTCAAGCACGAAAAATATTAAAAACAGAAGAACCTGATGTGATTTTTTTCAAAGGAGGGTTTGTTTGTTTCCCTGTTATAATTGCTAGTAAATTTTTATTTAGTGGATTTAAAGGAAAAATTTATCTCCACGAATCAGATAGTACAACCTCAAATCTTGCTAAATTTATTGGTAAATTCTCTAACCAAACTTTTTCAAATTTTGGAGAAACTCCATTAAGACTTTTTTATTCAATAAAAAAGGAAAAGACAATTAATATTTCTCCTCCTGTGGGACAGGGAGAGCTAGAGGGGACTTCCCTTTTCATCTTTGGTGGATCCCAAGGCGCAGCCTTCATAAACCAAATAATTAAACAAAATGCTCAAAAACTTTGTGAGAAATACCAAGTAACACTTATTTCTGGGCCAAATAAAACTATTGATTTTACCCACAAAAACTTCCAACAACACGAACTTCTTCCTGCCGAAAAATTCGCTCAAAAACTATCTCAAGCCGACCTTGTAATTTCTCGAGGGAGTGCTTCGATTTTTCAAATATTAGAACTAAAAAAGCCTTCTATTATTAGTCCCCTCCCCTCTTCTGCTCGAAACCACCAATATCTAAATACTAAATATTTTGAGGAACAAAATTTAGTAAAGGTGCTTGAACAAAACGAAAAATCATCAGAAAAATTACTTAATTTGATTAAAGAAACTTTAAATGATGAAGTTTTACAAAATAATCTAAATCAGACTGATATAAAAAATAATGCCAACAAAATTGCTGACATTATTTTAATGTAATTATTAATTTATATTTAAGCACCACCATAAAGAGTCTCTTCAAGAGGTTCATTCACTATAGGAGTAAGCATATCCTCCTCTTGTATTCCGGTTGGTTCGTTTAATGTATTTTTAACAAAAATTCTAAAACTATGCATAGACATTCTTGTTGGATCTATCCCAAGTATTTTTAAACCTGCATCAATTTGCTCCGGAATTTCTTCTTTTGTATCATTTTCATCAGCCAAAATTAAATCTATAAGTTCCGGATCCTCTTTTTGAATTCTAAATATATCGTTTACATTCATCTTTAGTTTTGGTTAAAAAACATAAGTAACTTAACAATACATAGCAAAAGTGTCAAATCTATTTTTATTAAAGTTTATCAACCAAAACCATTTGAACAAAAAGCATCTTTATCTAAACTATCAACAATAACCCATAACAATTCATGACTGCACTTTTCCTTAAATACCGACCGCAAACTTTTAGTGATCTTGTGGGACAAGATATCATAAAAAAAACACTAAAAAACGCCTTAAAGATAGAACGACCCGCTCATGCTTATCTTTTTGCTGGATCACGAGGAACTGGTAAAACGTCTACAGCTCGAATATTTGCCAAAGGGCTTAATTGTAATGATTTGCAAGAAGGTGATCCTTGTGGAAAGTGTCAATTTTGTATTGATACGGCCAATGGTAACTTGATAGATGTTATCGAAATTGATGCTGCTTCCAATCGTGGAATTGAT
>CAZBBI010000020.1:0-10077 GCA_964490135.1 uncultured Candidatus Peribacteria bacterium | reverse complement strand
AAAAATTAATTTCAAAAATACTATTATAATTTTAACTTCTAATATTGGAGCTAGTAGATTTCAACAAGAAGCCAATAGTATTGGGTTTGCTGACTCAAAAAAGGATTTAGCAATGCATGAACATGATTTTGAAATAGCAAGAGAGGAGGCACTGAAGGATATGAAAAAACATTTTTCTCCAGAATTTATTAATAGACTGGATGGTTCAATTACATTTCGTCCTCTAAATAGAGATGTAATCAAAAAGATTGTAAAACTACAAATTGCTGAGTTTCAAAAAAGATTAAACGAAAAAAATATTACGCTTAAGGTTGGAGGATCGGTAATAAATTCTCTAGCAAAAGCTTCTTACAAACCAGACATGGGAGCACGAGAAGTCAGGCGTGTGTTAGCAGATACTTTAGAAAATCCACTAGTTGAAGGACTTGTTATGGGTGAAATTACCGAAAACCAGTCGTTAAAAGTTGGATACGATGGGAAGCAAAAAATGTGTACTTTTACAGTTGCCCTCGCAACTCCATAGCATTTACAATTCGTTCAATACCAACAATAAACGCCGCATTCCGAAGAGATGTGTTGTACTGTTCTTGAATATGCAATAAATCATCAAAGGCATTATCCATAATTTTCTTGAGTTTTTTATTTACATAATCCTCTTCCCACTCATCACCAGATCTGTTTTGTACCCATTCAAAATAAGAAACTGTTACACCTCCTGCGTTAGCTAAAATGTCTGGAATAACAACAATATTATTGTTTTCTAGTATGACGTCAGCTTCTGGTGTTACAGGGCCGTTGGCAAGCTCAAGAATTACTTTAGCTTTTATGTTTTTAGCGTTTTTTCCGTGGATTACTCCATCTAGGGCAGCTACTACAAGTACGTCTACGTTCATTTCCAATAATGCTTCATTGGAAATAGTTTTAACATTTTCTTTAGACATTTTTTCTAGATCACAGTTCTCTCCTTCACAAAAATTCCCCCGAAGTGATCCGCCAATTTTTTTGTAAGCATGTAACTTTTCGATTTCAAATCGACCACCATCACGGATAACAGCACCACGAGAATCAGAGACAGCAACTACTTTGTATCCAGCTTCGTGAGCAATTTCGGCAAAATAACTTCCAGCATTTCCAAATCCTTGGATCGCAATAGTTGTATCAACGGCTTTTTTTTCAATTTTTTCTAAATGTTTTTGAAGAACAAAAAATCCACCCTGAGCGGTTGCATAATTTCGTCCTAGACTTCCACCAAGTTCAAGTGGCTTTCCGGTAATACATCCTGGAGATTTTTCTCCGATAATTTTTTCGTGTTCATCCATCATCCAAGACATTATCTGTGGAGTTGTGTATACGTCTGGGGCAGGGATATCTCGATTTACTCCAAAAATATTAGCTTTTGTCCCTGCTCGGAAATAAGCACGAGACAGTCGTTCAAGTTCTTTTGGTGAAAATCCTTTTGGGTTAACTTTTACTCCTCCCTTTCCTCCTCCAAGAGGAATATTTACAATAGCACATTTCAAGCTCATCAAACTTGCTAAACTTTTTACTTCATCAAGATCAGCTTCGTGATGGAACCGGATTCCACCTTTGTATGGCCCTCGAGCAGAGTTGTGTTGTACGCGATAGGCTGACACAGTTTGTGTTGTTCCATCATCTTTATCAAAGGTTATTTCTGTTTCAAAAATATTTTCTGGTTCACATAAACGATTAAAAGCGGGTTCACTTAAAGAAATAGTTTTAGCGGCTTGTTTAAGATTTAATAAAAAGTTCTGAAATGGTTTTTTTGAAGACATAAGTATGTTTGGGTTAGTTACTCCTATTTTGCCAAAAAAAATAAAAAATACAATAAGTGTTTGTTGCCTAAATGTTAAAGTTTCTTTATTTATCAAAAATATGGTAAAATTCGCTTAGTTTTGGTATAATAATAAGAAAAAAATACGAAAATGTGGATAGAGATTTTAGTTTGGAGTTTGATAATTATTGCATTAGGTAGCAGTGTGTTCGCTCTGTTGTACTGGTGGAGGCGGAAAATGGACTTCGAAAGATCGTTAACTTTTGTGTTTTTAGAGGTAAGAATCCCCAAAAAAGATTCAAAAGAAGATACCGAACGAGATCGTGACCAAGTATCAGAAATACGAAAACTTTTAGGGATTGCCGAGCATTTTTATTCAACATTAAGCAGTATTTATTCAAGCGAAATTAAATCATTTTTCACGAACCAAGATTTTTTATCACTGGAATATATTGCTATTGATAATAACATTCATTTTTATGTTGGATGTCCTATTGAAATAGAAGATCTTTTGAAGAAACAAATAACAAGTTTTTATCCAGATGCAGTAATCGCAAAAACCCAGTCTCCGAAGCTTTTTCACGAAAAGACAAAACAAGCAACAGGATATTTAACAGCAGATAAACATTTTAGTTATCCATTTAAAACTTATACACAATTTGAGTCATCCGACCCGATGAATAATCTTTTGAATGTTTTGTCTCAAGCATCTGACGAAAACGGTAATTCTGCGGCTATTCAGTTTATGATTCGTCCTGCAAAATCAGATTGGCAACAAAAAACAAGAGATAAGGCGAAAGAATTATCATCAGGTAAAAAATCTATTTCTTGGTGGAACCCTATTTCGATTATTGGAAAATTGTTTGAAGTCATTGTGCGAGGGGTACCAGAAGAGAGTGAAAGCGGTGATGGAACAGATACAAATGAGTCGCAAGAGCTGACTAAGATGATGGAAGAAAAATCTGAAAAACATGGCTTTGAAACAATTATTCGATGCGTAGCTTCATCCCCTGACAATAGGATCGCTCAAACAAATATAACAAATATTATATCTGCTTTTTCTCAATATGGGACACCAAGTTTAAATGGTTTTTCTAAACGAAAATATCACTCTAGTCGGGCGTTGATTAAAAACTTTTTATTTAGAGTTTTTCGTAGATCCTGGCATGTTCAAAACAAAATGGTACTTTCTACAGAAGAAATTGCTTCTTTTTTCCATTTTCCACACATAAAATATAACAATATTCCAGCCGTGAAATGGCAGAATTATAAAATAGTAAAATCTCCACAAAATATCCCCAAATCAGGGTTATTGTTAGGGCATAATCATTATCGTGGAGTAGAAACTCCGATTTATATGAATCGGGAAGATCGGTTCCGCCATTTTTATGTAATTGGACAAACGGGAACTGGTAAATCTTCGATATTTCAAACAATGATCCGGCAAGATTTAAACAATGGTGATGGACTTTGCGTAATTGACCCTCATGGAAGTTTGATAGAAGATCTTTTGCCGTTTGTTCCGAAAGAACGAGTTGATGATGTAATTATCTTTGACCCATCAGACTTAGAAAGACCAATGGGACTAAACTTGCTTGAAGCTGATACAGATGAAGAACGTGATCTAGTAGCGTTGGATGCGATGAATATCATGATTAAAATGTTTGATGAAGAGACTTTTGGTCCACGGATTCAAGACTATTTTAGAAACGGGGTTTTGACTCTTATGGCCGATCCAGAAGGAGGATCTTTGACGGATATTGTGCGACTTTTCACTGATGATGCGTTCGGAAGAGCAAAAGTTAAACACGTAAAAAATCCTGTGGTAAAAAGTTTTTGGACAAAACAAATGGCTAAAACTGGAGCCAGGGAAAAACAAGAAATGATTCCATATTTTGCTGCTAAATTTGGAGCATTTGTGACGAACTCAATGATGAGAAATATTATTGGGCAAACTAAATCATCTTTTGATTTTTCTAAAGTCATGCAGGAGAAAAAGATTTTATTTATGAATCTCTCTAAAGGGGCAACCGGAGAAATTAATTCAAAATTATTAGGATTAATTATCGTATCAAAACTTCAAACAGCAGCTCTTCGTCGACAAAAAATGTCAGTAGAAGATCGACAAGACTTTTTCCTTTATATCGATGAATTTCAAAAC
Source organism: uncultured Candidatus Peribacteria bacterium (assembly GCA_964490135.1). Taxonomy (GTDB): domain Bacteria; phylum Patescibacteriota; class Gracilibacteria; order UBA4473; family UBA4473; genus JALWQU01. Next base: position 6,124 of record CAZBBI010000020.1, on the reverse strand, counting down.
TATGTAACCGATTCAATTGAATCAATTTTGTCTGAAGCTCGTAAATATAGACTTTCATTGAACATTGCCCATCAGTATTTGTCACAAATAGATACCTCAAGTCAGAAAAAAGGAGTAAATCTAAAAGATGCAATTTTTGGGAATGTGGGAACAATGATGTCTTTCAAAATTGGAGCTCAAGACGCAGAAGCGATGGCAAAAGAAATGACACCAACCTTTACAGATCAAGATTTGATAAACATTGATAAATACAAAGCAGTAATGAAGCTGTCTATCGATACACAGCCTTCAACTCCTTTCTCAATTGTTCCATCTAATCCTTACTTGGAAAAAGGCGACGAGAAAATTGCAAAAGCTTTAAAACAAATTTCACGGCTTACTTTTGGGAGGAGTAGGAAGTTTGTGGAGAAAGAAATTTTTGCTAGATTGGATGTGTGATGAAAAAATTTAAAATTCTATCTCGAGAACTGGTTTTAGATAATCAATATTTACCAGTTGAGAAACAAATTGTAGAACTGCCTAATGGTAAAACTACCACGTGGTTTGTAGCACTTGTTTCGGATGCCGTGATAATCGTTCCACAACTTAAGAATGGTAAGTTTTTGCTTCAAGAAAATTACAAACATGGTAGTGGTGAAGTTGTAACAGAATTTTGTGCTGGGATGGTAGACGAAGGAGAGAGTCCGGAAGAAACAGCCAAAAGAGAACTTTTGGAAGAAACTGGATTTGGGTGCGGAGAAATGATAAAAGTTGGTGAAAATTTTAGTAACCCAACTGGGTCTGCCATGAAATATTATTATTTTTTAGCTCAAAATTGCGAAAAAATATCAGAACCAAATCTTGAGGATGAAGAACAAATAGAAGTTTTTGAAGTTGGAGATTTCCAAAAAGCATCAGATTTATTAACCGATAAGAACACAAAAACGTCTAGTGCTACAATTTCTGCGTTGAAATATGCTGAAAAATATTTAGAATAAACACAATTTACTTATAAAAAATGTCAAAAACATTAAAAACGGCTCTATGGGCAAAATTTGTAATTGTAGTGCTTATGTTCTTCCTTAGTTTTTCTTTAAATTTTTTAATACTTAGAACAATTGAGCCAGAAATATCCTTCAATCTTTTGATATTTGGGAAACCGATATTGGTTGTGGTTTTTATTTTATTACTAAATTTACTTTTTCATTTCCCGGCTAAAATTTCTGTACCAAATATTATTCCTAGTACGTTTTTGGTTTTAAGTTTTTTAGTTTTTGTTGATTTGGGATACCTTATCTTTAAATATTATAATGTTCTTTCTCCTCATACTAGTTTTTGGGTTATTTATGGGGTGATACTTGGCGTTTGTGCTTGGAATTTGCAGAAGTATATAAGAGCCTTTACGGTAGGACTTCCTGATTAAAATATGATGAAAGTAATCCTGCTTATGGCAATAACATTGGATGGAAAAATTGGAAAAGATTCCGATCATTTTCCTGATTGGACAGGGAAGGAAGATAAAAAACTTTTTGTGGAAATGACTAAACAGTCAGGAGTTTTAATTATGGGTTCAAAGACGTTTGATACTATTGGGAAACCTCTTCCAAAAAGAAAAAACATAATCATGACACGAGACAAAACAAGAGTTTCTAAATGGGATAATCTTGTTTTTACAAACAATAAACCAAAAGAAATTTTGGAAAGATTAGAAAAAGAAGAATTTAATGAAGTTATTTTGGCGGGAGGAACTCAGATAAATACACTTTTTGCTAAAGAAAACTTAATAGATGAGCTAGTTGTAACGGTTTCTCCGCTTGTTTTTGGGAAAGGGTTGGGACTTTTTACAGAAAACATTGAAATGTCATTATCACTCTTAGATATGAAGAAAATTTCTGAAGAAGTTATTTGCTTGAAATATAAGGTTTTGAAAGACTAAAAAACTTGAGTTAAAGGGAGAATTCTGGTATACTTACTAGAATAAAAACAAAAAAATGATTCTTTTTCGCACAGACAATCTTATACATTATGGACTTGAAAGAGTCTTTGAATTTGCGAATAAAGCGGGATATGATGGGGTTGAAGTGGGGATGGATGGTAATTATGATACACAAAATTACAAATATTTAAAAAAACTAGAAAAACGTTATAATATAAAAATTAAAGCATTTTCTCTTTCTGAGAAATACGAAGAAAAATTAATGCAAAGTTTCCAAGAAACGGTTAGAGAGTTTCCTGGAGCTATTATAAATTTGAATTCACCTCAGGTATTATCATTTAAATATAAAAGATGGATTGAAAATACAGTGCCTAAATTGGCCAAAAAATACGATTTAACATTGTGTCGAAAAAACACACCAGTAAAAATGATTCTTGGGTTTATTCCCAAACGTAGTGGGAATTCAATAGAATCACTTAAAAAGAAAGGAAATATATGTTTAGATTTATCTGCATTAGCTTTATCAAATGAAGATATTATGAAAACGGTTAATGTTTTAGGAAATCACTTGAAGCATGTTTATCTTTCTAATGTTTCACAACATCAACCTTATGGTTTGCCTACAAACGGAATTTTACCAATAGAAAGTTTTTTAGTAAAATTAGCCAAGAAAGATTTTCGTGGATCTTTTACATTACGAGTTAATTATAGATTCTTATCAGAAGGAAACGAAGATATGTTACTAAAAAAAATGAAAGATATGCGGGAGTTTTATGAAAAATACTTTGAAAAAGAGCTTAAAGATCAGTAGACTAATTTTGTGAAATTTATTTTAAATACCAGTTTGGATCCTCATTTTTGTGCGCTTTTTGATGCTCAAGATGTTTTGATAGACTCTTTGCGTTGGACAAATCGCAAACGTACAGGGCAAATTGTTTGGGATTTTTTAGAAAAACATGAAATTTCAGAAAAAGAGATGAATTTTGTAGGAGGTATTTCTGGGCCGGGGGGGTTCTCTAATTTGCGTGTTGCTTCTGGTATTTTGAATGCCTTGTCTTTGAAATTTGATATTCCTGTTTATCTGGTTCGTGCGGACTTTTTTTTGAAAAAATTTTTAGAAAAAAACAATAAAACTTCAGCGAAATTTTTATTAAATTCTTTTTCCAATGGAGTTTTTTATTGTGATAAAAACAATGACTTGGTTCGTATTACAGTAGAGGAAGCTGTCAAAAAATTTGGAGAAAATGAAATTTTTACAGGATTTTTGCCGGAAGAAAAAAGTGAAAATTTTTTAAAAAAAATCACATTAAATCTAAAAAATTTAGAGCAAATATTATTAGAAAGCTTAAAAGAAACAGAGCCACAGCTACAATTTGTTCCTGATTATGAGTTTCCTGCGGTCTAAATTAAAGCCTTCAATGCTCGAATAAATTGTTCTCGTGCTTCATTGGCTTTAGCTTTTGAAATATTAAAATCAATTTCATGGGCAGCTTGGTTTCTTAGACGATGAAAGTACCAGATCTTTTTCTCGTTAGGAAGAAGGGAAACTATATTTTTGATTTTCTCTGCGGCTGTTGTTTTTTTATTATCAGTCCTAGAAATAGCTGCCACAAAAAGTTTGTGACTGTTTAAGAGACTATGTGAGGGGTCTTGGGAACGGGTATCTTTTATTCGTTGAATTGTTTTCTTAGTTTTCTTTTTGTTTAATTTAACACGCTTGGAGCTCAATAAAAACAACAACGTACCTAAAAATATTACGAAAATAAATATGAAAATTATTATATAATTATCCATTACTACTCAAAAAGTATTTAACTAAAGTCTCTGTATCAGCGGCAGGAGACGCTGATGCTAAAATATCTTGAATTGTTTTACGATCATAACCAAGTCCAGATAAAGCCTCAATAGCTTCCTGTTTAGCGGGAGGAAGGGAGGATGGAGAATTATTGGAAAGGTCTAATTTTCCCTTCAATTCTAAAATAATTTTTTGTGCCATTTTTTTACCAATTCCAGGAGTTTGGGTGATTGTGTCGATGTCTCCATTTTCTACAGCATCTAAAAATTGGTTGGTATCACCAGAAACAATTACAAGCCCAATTTTTGGTCCAATTCCAGAAATAGTAATAAGACGTTCAAAAACTTTTTTTTCTTCATTTGTCGCAAATCCGTAAAGTGAAATTTCTTGTTCTCTGACAATTGTGTGAATATAGGCATTAATATTTTTTCCTTCGGAGACTTTTCCCAAAAGATTTAAGCTCGCAAAAATTTCGTATCCGACTCCACTGTCAGTTAGTATTATTATTTTTTTAGGATCAATATCCTGCACGATGCCTTTTAAGAATCCAATCATTCATTAGCCTATTAGCTTATTGGCATATTAGCGTATTAGTAAAAAATAATCTATATAAAAAAATCTTAACAATTCCCTTTTCTAGACAGCGGTAGTTAAGGGGGGTAGACTTTAGGAGTATGAATAAAAAAATATTACACATTACTACGCATTTCCATCCATTTATTGGGGGGCTTGAGAACATGGTTTTTGATTTGGCTCAGGCACAATCAAAGAAAAATGAGGTTGTGATTTTGACGCTTAAGCATGACAAATTATTACTGGATGAAGAAATAATAAATGGCGTGAAAATTTATAGATTTCCGTGTTTGACGGTAATAAAGAACCAGTATTTGTGGCCAAAATTTGGATTTTCTAAAAAAATAAATGAAATAAATCCAGATGTTGTTTTTACTCATACTCGATTTTTTGCGACTTCGTTTTTTGCACAAAAAAACGCAAAAAATTGTAAAAAAATTCATGTCGAACATGGTCAAGATTTTGTAAAATCTAAAAATATTTTTATTAAAATTATGGCTCGAATTTTTGATCAATTTTTTGGTAAATTTATTTTAAAATCTTCGGATAAAATTGTTGTTTTGGGGGAAGAAGGAAGCAGTTTTGTGAAGAAACTTTCAGGGAGAAAAAATGATATTTTTATTATTCCAAATGGTGTAAAAATTCCTAAAATTACTAAAAAAATTCCCCGAAAGAACAGAGCCATGTTTTTTGGTAGAATTATTCGTGAAAAAGGAATTGGGGAAATAGTAGAAGCGGCAAAAAAATGTCCTAATTGGCAATTTGATATTTATGGAGAAGGAAAACAAGATTACAAGATAACGAGAGGACAAGGTAACAAGATAAGGAATAATATAAAATTTTTTGGAACAGTAGCACATCAGGTAATTCAAGAAAAAATTCAGGAAGCAGATTTGGTTATTTTGCCGAGTTGGAGTGAAGGGAATTCTCTAGCAATACTTGAGGCAGCAGCAAGTGCTCGAGCGATTATTGCGACACCAGTAGGGCAAAATCAGGTAATAGTTTCTCCGAATTGGATAGTTCCAGTTGGAGATCATGTGCTACTTTCACAAAAATTAAAAGAGCTTGAAGGACGTTGGGACACGCTTGAGCGTGCAGGAATAGAAAATCAGGAACGTGTTAAAAAAAATTACTCGTTTGAAAAAATGATTAAAGCGTATGAGGCACTTTTAGTTTAGTTGATTATGAGTGCCAAATTATAAAAATAAACAAAAAATACTTGTAATCTTGTTACCTTGTCATCTTGTTATCTAGTTTACCTCTCATATACTTCCCAGCTTCAAAAAGTGATTCGTGCGTTCCACAATCAAACCAAGCTCCTTGAACTAAATTCACTGATAAGTTTTTTTCTGCGTGATAATTTTTGATAATATCAACAATTTCTAGTTCTCCCCGAGGAGAAAGTTTCACATTTTTGGCTTTTTCTATCACAGAATTATCACAAACATAAAGCCCAACTTGAGCAAAATTTGATTTTGGGTTTTGGGGTTTTTCTTCAATAGAAAGCACCTTTTTGTTTTCATCAAATTCAATAACACCAAACCGCTCTGGATCTAAAACTTCTTTGGCAAACACACTAGCGCCTGACTTAAAATTTTTAATAATTGGGGAAAAATTATCTTCAAAAAGATTGTCTCCTAATATTAAGGCAACATCGTCATCACCAATAAAATTTTCACCAATTAAATAAGCCTGAGCAAGTCCCTCTGGTTTATCTTGAATTTCATAGCTGATATTTAATCCAAGTTCTTTTCCACTTCCAAGCAAATTCAAAAAATGGCCAGCATGATCTGGGGCAATAATAATCAAAATTTCTGTTATTCCTGCATCAACTAAAGTTT
>CAZBBI010000019.1:0-10140 GCA_964490135.1 uncultured Candidatus Peribacteria bacterium | reverse complement strand
AAAGAAGTTAAGCTAGAGCAAATTGGAATGGGGGGTAAGCAGAAGAAACGTTTCACACTTGATGTAGAAAAAGATTTTGCACCAGGTCTTTATTTATTAGAAGCTTCTGTTATTTCTCCGGAAGGAAAGGCTATGACAGGGGTTTTACAGTCTAGTTTTTTTAGAAAAGGAAATTATGTAAAAATAAATGAGTATGAATTTTTATTAGATGAATATGAAAAGAATAAAAAAGTTGGGGTGTGGTTTAGTGGACGGATTTTAGAAGATTCTGATGAAGCAGTAGAAGTTATCTTAGTTGTAAGAGAGGGGAATGATGTTTTACAAGAAAAAAATATTCCTTTAAATGTTGATAAAAATGGAAAATTTACAGGAAACTTTTCGTTTTCATTTGATAAATTAGTACCTCAGTTTTCGGGAGATTTAAAAATAAAAAAAGGAGAAAAAGTTCTTTGGGAAAGTGTTCTTGAATCACCTGTTTTTAAAATAAAGGAAGAAATAGTAGCACCAGTTATTAATGTGGATCCTGCTCTTGAAATAAAAAAAGAAGAGAAGGGGCTCCCAATCTATTTTTATACGATAGCAATTGTTATATTTGCAATGTTGGCATTATTATTAGTATTACGTATGGCGAAAAAACAAACTTTTATTTGGCTTATTTTGTTAGGGTCTGGAGTATTGAATTTTGGTAATGTGTTTGCAGAGGATGTTCATACTATTTACTGGAATCATCCAGTTCAGGGGTGGGGATTTTCTCAAAATGCTGGAGACTTTTCACAATTGCATATAGAAGGAGCAATTTTTGATCCTATAACAGGTAATGGATTTTTTGATACAGATCCAACAGAAATACGAATTAACTTTTCCGATGGTATTAATGAGAAAGAATATATTATTGATAATGTTAATTATAGTGATGAGCGAACTTATGAAGCAACAATAGACTTAAGTAATGGTTATACTGAATTAGGAACACTAAATGAGGGAGAGCTAAATATTATAATTTTGTTTAAAAAAGATGGGGATTGGTACGGAACTCCAGCAGGAGAATTCGCTATTGTTTTAGATAATGAGGCACCAGAAATTCTTGATTTTAATTTGCCTACAGATGTTGAAGCTACAAATGATGAAACAACTGTAAATATCACTTGTACAGATAGTGGTATTGGATGTTTTGATGAAAAAAAGATTTTAACTGACCTAAATCCAGCTGTGCCATTTTTAAGTTTTCAGGAGTATGCGGTGAAAGGTAATTTTTGTGAAAACAATTATAATTGTGATACAAGTGGAGCAAAAGGATTTGAAATTTGTGATGGGATAGGAAACTGTACTGATGCAGAATTAGATGAAAACGAATTAACTATAAATTGGTATGATCCAGTACCACCTTTGATTGGTGCATTAAATATATGGGAAGAACTTATTTCATCTGATCCAGATACTTCTTTGAAGGCATTTGGAGGACAATCTATTGCGTTTGATTACGATGATCCAAATACTATAGATAAAGATAGTATCGAAAATGAAGATGATTTTGATGATCATGCTTGTGGAGATGAAGATTTCTTTGAAAAAGACGATATTTGTAAACAAAAAATTATACCATGTGTACTGGATAAAGATAATTATTCAAAAAGAGGGAAACAAGTAGCAGATTCTTCTGGTAACTATGGAGCTTGTACGGGAGATTGTCCTTCTGGTTATGAAATTGATGGTGATTATTGTATTAGAGAATGTACAGATGATAGGTTTTATCCAACTGCTATGTGTTTTGGATATGATAGTGATAATGACGGAGAAGGAGACAGTTTCTGTCTCGATGGATCCTGTTTAGTTCAATAAAGAGGGCTAAATTTAATAACGAAGTAATAAAAAAATATGAATAAAAAAATAGTATCGATCCTCAGTCTTGTATCAATACCATTATCAGTATTGGCAATTGATATTGGGGTATTAGATTCGGGTATAAATTGGGGTGAGTCTAAATTAACTATGACGGAATTTGTTTCCCCAGAAACACCAGCTATTGCTGATTTTAATTGTTTTGGAATTACGGCGATAGATGATTTTGTCCCATTGAGTAATCTTTTTATAAGTTCATCAGATGGTAGTGATCGAGGTACAGAATTAGAGGATTCTATGTGTGAGACAGTGGGGGATTATACATTTAAAATTGAATTAGTAGATGAGGCAGGAAATAGTACAGAAAAAACAGATTATAAATTAAAAGTTTTTCCAAGTGATGCTGATACTATGGCACTTTCTTATATTGATTGTGATTCGACAAGTACTGGGATTATTGCAGATGGGAACGAAGAGTGTGAACTATCTATTGATGTTTTTGATCAATATAATAATAAGTTTGCAGATTTTAATGATGGGATTGGTCAGCGAAATAAAGAATCTTTTGTTGAGCTTACTATTCCAGATCAAATACCTCGTGTTAACTTTGATTATTTTGATGATTCAGTATTTATTGAAGATTTATTTCGTGATGGGATTGTTTTACCCTCTTCAAAAAAGTTAGATAGTTCTGGACAGGCAAAACTTTCGATTAAAGCAAAAGCGCCATCAATAGATGTTATAGAGGGGAACCATAAAAATGCTCAAGTATCACTGCTTACAGCTAAACCTGCAGCTTTAGGTTTTGAATTTGACAGTGTAGAGGATGACGGGACATTGAATACAAGTTCAAAAAACATTCTATCTGCTGCTGGTAATTTTAAATTTTATCCTTGGGTAAAATCAGATATTATAGATCCAGATGGAGGAACCTCTGATCTAGAAGTTGATGGAGCTGGAGAAGAAATAAATGTTATTGCAAATACGGGAATGGTCGGGGTGACATTACCTTCAAACTTAACTACAAAGCTGATGGGAGTTCCTCCTGTAGCAATTGATATTGTATTAGGGGATGATGGTACTTTTACATTAGAGGAAAATTTGAAGGATGGAGTAGATATATTTTCTTGGAGTACAGTATTAGAAAAAGACCTTAAAAGTCGTTTCTTGAAACTGATAAAGGCTATTGGGATTTCAGAAGTTTTAGATTGGGGGCTTACAACTCGTATCACTCATAATCTTTTGGGAGGTGGGACAATTACATATCCAGGAGGTAACTTAGGAGATTATGCTTTCAGAGACAGTACTGGTAATTATGTTTCGGGGTATGAACCAGCTACGTTGTTGAATCCAGATTGTCTTCATTGTGATGGGACAGGAGTTGGTGGTAGTATTACATTTATTGGGGCAGATATTGAAGGACAAATACAAAGTAATCAAAGTATCTTTGCTTTAGGACAAAAGTCAGGAGACGGTCATATCATAAGCATGGGTGGCGTTAGTGCTAAGGACTCTCGAGAAAAGATTGTTCAGAACGCCTATGCTCTTTATCGAGGATTGGAACCTTTAGATAATATGACAGAATCAGATCTTAGCAGTGGTATAGATTTTACAGCAGAGTTATCTTTTAATGAGCTTAAATATAAAACTAAAGTTGCTTATTTCCGGGGAGGGACTGTTACACTTGGTGGTACTATAACAGGAACAGGAACTATTATAGTGGTAGACGGAAATATTGTTATTGAAGATGATATGGAATATGCCAATGCTGCAACAGATTCGCTTGGAATTATTTTAGTTAATTCAAAAGTTGGGAAACCTGATAATGATAATAAAGTGCTGCAAACAGGAAATGTTTTTGTTTATTCAAATATTCAAAAAATTATAGGTACTTATTTTGCAGAAGGAAGCTTATTATCAACTACAGATCCTGTGATTGAGACGCCGTATGTAGATGATTATAATTATCCTAGTGGACTAATTTTGGCTGATCAACTTTTACTCAAAGGAACAATATTCTCATACAATACACTTGGTGGGTCTGAGGTGTTAAATGATAACAATGAATACTCTACACCGTGGGGAGATGCAGCAGATAGAGATGAAGCTGTTAAGTATGATATTCACCATATTAGAAGATACGATGGTGGTGGATCTTGTGTAACGGGTACAAATAATGATGCAGGGTGCGATATGAATAGTTTTGCCTTTATCATTCGTCCAGACGGAAAAGTTAAAAATCAAACCCCACCAGGGTTTAAAGATGCTTCGGTGAGTTATAGGTGATGATTCTTTAAACACGAAGAGTTGTCATTTTGAGCTTATTGTTTAAGGGAATATGGCGAAGAATCGCTAAGAGATCCTGCACAGTTTTAATTCACGCAAAAAGTTCAGGATGACAATCTTTTTAGAATCTATACAATAATATTTGTATGTCGTTTATTCAAATAGGACTTTTAGGATTTATTTTTTCAGCTTTGGCAGTAATGTCGGCGGTAAAGTTTTTTCCAAAAATTGGGTTACTTGATTTTCCAGAAAGATATAATTTAAAACGAAAACCAATACCTTATCCAGGAGGATTAGTTTTGCTTATTTTGAGTCTAGTGCTCGGAATTATTGATTCACAATTTATTCCTGTAACGATTGGGGTAGTGATTATCGGTATTATTAGTTTTTTTGATGATCGGAGAGAATTATCTAGTTTTTTTAGGTTGATTATACAAATTGCAGTGGCAGTCTTTATATTTTTTGTTGGAATTCGAATTAATTTCATAGGAAACCCATTTGCTGAAACAAATATAGAGTTATGGTTATTCTTCCCTTGGATTTGTTTTTTGCTTACGGTTTTTTGGATAGTTATTATCCAAAATGCTCTAAATTGGTTTGATGGAATACCTGGACTTTCTGTGGGTGTTTCTGGTGTTGGATTTTTAATCTTAGGTTTGTTAGGTATTATTCGTCCAGAATTATTTTTTGATCCGACACATACGACACTTACCTTTGCTAATTTTTATTTATCAGGTCTTTGTTTGGGAGGGTTTTATTTTTTTTGGAAAAAGAAAATTTTGTTGGGTGATACAGGCAGTCAGGTTTTAGGGTTTTTATTGGCAGTGATGGCGATATTTTCAGGAGCCAAGATAGCTACTATGTTGTTGGTTTTGGTTTTGCCTATATTAGATTTTTTTGTTGTTATATTTAGAAGGCTTTTTATAGAAAAAGTTTCCCCATTTAAAGGAGATTTGCGTCATATGCATCATAATCTTGCTGATAAAGTAGGAGAAAGTTCTGCGAGTATTATTTTGATTTTGATATCTTTGTTATTTGGTGTGATTGCCATTTTTTTAACAGGAATGATAAAAATGATTTCATTGATACTGGCAGTGATTATTGTTTTCTGTTTTATTCTTAGGTTGAGTAGATAATTTCCTTTACATAAAGTTGCTTATTACTAGTATTTTCCTGTTAATTTTTTAATTAGAAAACAAAATGGCAAAAATGTATTACGATGCTGATATTGATGAAGCAAAAATTAAATCAAAAAAGATTGCGATTCTTGGATGTGGATCACAGGGACACGCACATGCACTTAATTTGCAAGAATCTGGATGTGATGTTGTAGTTGGACTTAGAGAAGGGTCAAAAACTTGGGAATCAGCTGAAAAAGCAGGACTCAAAGTTATGGAAACAGGAGAAGCTGCTAAAGTAGGAGAGGTAATTGTAATGTTACTTCCAGATACAGCTCAAAAATCTATTTATGAAAATTCAGTTGAACCAAACTTGAATGATGGAGATAGTTTAGTTTTTGCACATGGATTTAATATTCGATTTGATCGAATCAAACCTCCAGCAAATATTGATGTATGGATGGTGGCTCCTAAAGGTCCAGGACACAGAGTTCGAACGACGTACAGTCAAGGATTTGGAGTACCAGCTCTTTTTGCTGTTGAGCAAGATTTCTCTGGTGAAGCGAAAGATCTATCACTTGGTTATTGTAAAATGATCGGAGCAGGACGAGCAGGGATTCTTGAGACAACCTTTACGGAAGAAACAGAGACAGATCTATTTGGAGAGCAAGCAGTGCTTTGTGGAGGGTGTGAGGAGCTTGTTAAGGCAGGATTTGAAACACTTACAGAAGCAGGATACCAACCAGAAGTTGCATATTTTGAATGTTTACACGAATTAAAACTTATTGTAGACCTTATGTACGAAGGGGGAATTGCCGCGATGAACTATTCAGTTTCAGAAACAGCAGAATACGGAGGATATGTTTCTGGACCACGAGTTATTAACGCTGACACAAAAGCACGTATGAAAGATATCTTAGATGATATTAAATCAGGTAAATTTGCTGATGATTTTACAAAAGTTATGGACAATGGCGGACAAGGTCTTCGAGATCTTCGCGCAAAATATGATGAACACCAAATTGAAGAAGTTGGAAAAAATCTTCGATCAATGATGAAAATCGATAAAAAAGATTCAGGAGATTCAAATTTCAATGCTTCTTCTTAAGAAATTGTATTCTAAATAATAACTTAAAAAAAACACTAATTTAGTCTCTAAGTTAATTAGAAACTACAATTCAGTGTTTTTTTAAGTATTAATCGGTTTTAGTTCTAACTTTGGTTTTAGCGTTGTTTCGTTGTATTGTAGCTAAAAGTTCCATTAAGGCTTCATTGGATTCAGGTTCTATTTGAAAAGCAACAAAACGATCGTTTCCTGTTTCCCCCTCTCTGACAACTGTTGCAGAAATTTTTACTTCAGGATTATTGGTGCTTAATTTTGACTTCAGGTTTAATTCATGTTTTACGCCTTTACTAAAAACATCATCTTTATTTGTTGGTACATATCGCATGGCAAGACCATTTCCAGAAATATTAATTATTTCAGATTTTTCTAGTGAGAATGATTCGGTATTAATATCAATTCTATCGTCACCCACATTAATTCTATAGGATTTTCTAGGGGAAAGGTCTTTAATTTCTCTGCTTGAGATTTCAACAACAAGTTGTGAATTAGCTTTTATGATAGCTAATATAGTAGCTTCAACACCTTTTCGTTGAGGTCCTTTATCTTTGTTGTCCTCCTCTGTATAAAAAATTTCCATTGGAATTCCCTTTTTGTAATGGCTTAAAGGGAGCTTATCTACTGCAAATAAAGCAAGAATTTTTTCACCTACTGGGTTCATCCGTAAAGAATAGTCATTAAAAAAGGAGATATCGCTTAATTTGTAATTTTTATCGCCCAATGGGAGTATGTGTAAATTCTTATCTAATAAGGAATCCAACATTTCTTTTACCTTTACTCTTATCGTTTCTTTGTGCATAAGAGCAGCACCTTTCCCAAGAAATCCTAATTGACGACCTCCTAGGGATTGTAAGTAGGCTGTACTGCCACTTAATATCTCTGGAATTTTGTTTTCTGGCATTTTTTTTGTAGGTGCTTTATATAAATTGGATGGGGTATTATTAGGATGTTATAGTGGATCCGTCAATGTTTTTTTATATAAATAAAACATTTCGAAATAAGTAGCTAGTATAAAATGTATAAAAAATTTGCACATGGACACAAAAATTATCACAATAGCTATTGAATACTTTTTTTGAACTCGTATAAAAAAATGAAACAACCCAAATTACTATCGGTTTTGACTGCAGCTGCAATTTCTTTCCCAATTGTGTTCGCAGCGGTTCCTACTTTTTCAGGGGAACTTACTGGTGATTTATATTACCAAAATGGTGTATTACTAGAAGGTGTAGAACCACCAACAGATCAAAATGAAACTTCTGGAGAAAGTTCAATTGTGTTGAATGGTTCAGGGACACTTACTGTTGGTAATCAAATTGGAGGAGGGTTTCCACGTATTACAGTTTTGGGAGGAACTACTGTTAGTAGTTCACGTACATGGTCAGACGATGCTGCTAGAAAAACTTGGTGGGATGGACAGTTCTCTACTCCTGGTACAGGACGATTGCCAAGTCAATATGATATAAATTATACAACAGTTAACGCTTTAGAAGTAGTTGCTGCTTTCTCTTGGGGGCTTGCTAATGAGTCTTTTAGATTTACGACTCCAGCCAAGGCAGTCTTTCCTGTTGAATCTATAAACGGTCAAAAATTATTAATTGCATACAACGAGGGAGATGATTGGAAAACTAGTCCAACTGATTTTTGTATTGTTGAAGATGGGTTATGTTATACAGAAATTACAGAAATGAGTGAAATAGCATTTGTTAAAGAAATCTATCAAACATGTCCATTGAAAAAAGTTACAAATGGATCACCAGGAAGTATTCCTTCATGTATAATTACTTGTGATACTGGATATGAATTAAATGAAGCAGCTACTGCTTGTGTAGCAGGTGATGATTTCATTAATGAAGACGGAGAAGGTGATGATGAAATTGGTGCTGGAGGAGATGATGAATATTATGATGGAGACTATGATAATGATTATGCTTATGAAGAGGACCCAGGTCCTTCATATGAATTTCCTCCTGGTTATTTTAGATATAATGGAACAAATGATCAGCGTTCAAGAAATTTAGATACTTCTGAGTTGGAAGGAGACGATCTTGAATTGGCAAAAAGGATGAATCGTGGTTATTTATCAAGAAATCCTCGATCAGCAGAAGAGCAAATTAAAAAAGAAGAAGTTGTGAAAGACAATACTGATGATGGATTTGTGTCTTATATGCTTCAAATGAGGAATATTTTTACTCAAGGTAAAATGAAAGAAGAAATGGCAGCAAATGAATTAAAAAGAATAGAGGAAGTCGTAGCAGAAAATGAAGCTATAGGAGAAGGGGAATTGGCGTCTAAAGGAAATGGGGGCGAATCAGAAACTTTACATAGTGGAGCACCTTTGCTACCAAGTACTGGACCGGAAGTCTTTGTGACTATCGCGGTTATAGGATTCTTGATGATGCTTTTCGGAGCACGTCGAAGAAATTAATATTGCTACAGTTTATTCCATTTGGGAATTTTTATGGGTTACCAAAAAGACGGCTTCGGTCGTTTTTTTGGTTATAAGGGAATAATAGATAATAAAAAAAAGACCTCGCAGGGCGAGGCCTCTTCGTCTTTTTTTAGTAAAGGAATCTTACATCCTCTCCACAATAGCGTCGCCCATTTCAACAGTTCCAACTCGAGTAGAACCTTCTACGAAGATATCTCCAGTTCGGATACCATCTGCTAGAGTTTTGTTTATTGCTTGTTCTATACAAGCTGCTTCATCTTTTAGTCCAAAAGAAATTTCAAGCATCATTGCTGCACTTCGTATTTGTGCAATAGGATTGGCAAGACCTTGATTAGCTATATCTGGAGCAGATCCTCCCATTGGTTCATACAGACCAAAATTATCGCTATTAAGACTAGCACTTGCTTGCATCCCAATAGATCCACTTATTTGAGCTGATTCATCACTTAAGATGTCTCCAAAAAGATTTCCAGTAAGAATAACTCCAAAATGATGAGGGTTTGTTAAAACCTGCATTGTGGCATTATCAATATAAAGATGATCAAGTTCAACATCTGCGTATTCATTTTTATGTATTTCTTCTACAACTTCTCGCCAAAGTCGAGAAGTCGCCAGTACGTTACTTTTGTCTACATTTGTCACACGAACACCTTGTGTTTTAGCTAAATCAAAGGCTAAACGAGCAATTCGTTCTACTTCATGTCGGTGATAAATCATTAAATCAGAGGCTTTTTCCCCATCGCTTTCAGTTTTTTCTCCAAAATATACATCTCCAGTTAATTCTCTAATTACAGTATAATTAAATCCTTCCCCAATAATTTCAGGCTTAATTGGTGAAAAAGAAGCTAAAGCTTTAGATACTCCAGCCGGTCTGATGTTTGCAAATAGTTCAAAATGTTTTCGTAAAGGAAGCAGCGCTCCTACTTCAGGACGCTGGTCAGCAGGAAGATGATCCCATTTAGGTCCTCCCACAGAACCAAAGAGCACAGCATCACTTTCTTCACATGCTTTTATTGTTGCTTCTGGTAAAGGTTCACCAACACCATCAATAGCTGCTCCACCGACTAATTGTTTATTATAAATAAACTTATGACCGTATTTTTTTTCAATTTTATCAAGAACTTTAACTGCTTCTATGCAAGTTTCTTCTCCTATTCCATCTCCAGGTAGTAGTGCGATTTTATATGTTGTCATTTATTTATGGGTTATTTGTTAGCAAATTTTTTAATTTCTTCTTCAAATCCAAGTAAATAGTCTAGATCAGAAAGATTTTCAACAAGTCTTTTTTTAGAAAAACTACTTATATCAAAATGATATTCATG
>CAZBBI010000018.1:0-10595 GCA_964490135.1 uncultured Candidatus Peribacteria bacterium | reverse complement strand
TGGAAAAGCCATAGTGACGAAAAAAGGCAAAAAAAGCCTTATTACAGGGATTATTGTAGGAGGGGCTGTTGGATCAGTGCTTTCTTTGCTTTTTGCGCCAAGAAAAGGGTCTGAAACAAGAGAAAAAGTCTACAAAACAAGTAAGGATTTATATAAAGACGGAAGAACAAAAGCTGAAACTTTTTTGGATAAATACAAAAATAAAGTGAAAGATGAGATTACGAAATAGTTTTGATCTTTTCTTTTTTTTGTCATTCTGAACTTCTCACACAAATAGCTGCAGTGAAGAATCTCTTAAAAATATAACAAGAGAGATCCTTAGTTCCTCAAGATGACAACTATTTGAGTTTAAACAATAACAACCTTTCCTACCTTTTTATCATGCTCTTCTGTTGGTATTTTTTCACATATAGCAAACTCTGGTAACACACAAATAGTCGGACAATCAATCTTGTCTAAAAATCGATCATAAAACCCACCTCCTTTGCCTAAACGATTACCATTTATGTCTGCCGCCACGGTTGGAATAAACACAATGTCGGGAGTGTTTTTAGGTGTTTTATCTGTTTTTATGGGCTCAAGTAAATCATATTTTCCTTTCACGAGATCTTTGTAGTTCTCTACTTGGTAAAATTTCATTTGCCCGTCTCCTGTAACTTTTGGAAAAAAGTACTTTTTTTTAGAAAAATTTTCCATTAATTTTTCTGTAAAATTGATTTCTCTATCCTTTTGTGGAGCGTAAATAAGGATGTTTTTAGCTTTTAAAAATTCTGATAATTTTTCGATTTTTTCCAATGATCTTTCTATAAAGTTGATCTCTTTTTTTTCTAGAACTTTTTCCCATTTTTGATAAATATCTTTTCGTAAAAAATATTTTTCCGCCATTGTAATATCCTGTTCTATCTGTGTATAAAGAGCATCTGCATTTTGAAACTTTTCAGTTGGACGAAGAAATTTTAGGATTTCTATTTCTAAGTTTTCTTCATAAATATCTTGATTGAAATTAAGCAAATGGACTTCACATGTTTGTTCTCGTCCAAATGTTTTTAGTTCGCCAAAGTGCAAAATACCATTATATCTTTTTTCTCTTACAAAAACTTCATTTGTAGTTTTATGTTTTACATAAACAAAATAAACACCTTCTGGTAGCGTTGGAATAGGTTTATCTATGGCAATATTTGCGGTAGCAATGCCAAATTTTGCTCCAACTTCTAGCCCCTTGATTACACGTCCTTTGAATTTAATATTTTTCATGTTTTTTCTTTGAAAACCTTAACAGATTTTTCCCTGTTAGAAACTTTATTTTTATTTTTTTAAATATAAGCTGGGGAGGCTTATTGATCATGTAATAAGTTATAGTCATGCTTGAATTACTTTTAATCGCTTTTCTAAGCAATAAATCAAATGATACTTTGTCTCAGCACAAAGTTGTAGATTTACCACAAATTGAGATACTTGAGCCTTCAAAAATTCCTTCAAAAGATACAGTAAAACTGTCTCCTAAGTTACTTGAGGATCCACAATTATCCATATTGGCAAAAGACTTAAATTCAAATAAAACACTTTTTGAAAAAAAATCATCACATAGCCAGAATATAGCTAGTCTTACAAAATTAATGACATTTTTGCTTATTTATGAAAATCATAGTTTGGATGAAATTGTAACAATAGACCCACAAGCAACTAAGATTTATGGAGCTCAAATAGAGCTTTATGCTTATGAAAAAATGAGTGTTAGAACATTACTTGAGGCAATTCTTATCCCTTCTGCAAACGATGGAGCGGTTGCTTTAGCTATTTTTAATGCGGGGAGTGAAGACCTTTTTGCTGAAAAAATGAATAAAAAAGCAGAAGAATTAGGATTAACGTCAGCAAAATTTTATAACGCTACCGGCCTTGATATGATACAAGACTGCGGGGTAAATGATAAAACTTGTGATTCACAGTTTTATGGTAATCAAATGTCAGCCGAAGATCTTATGATGCTTACTCGGATTTTGCTTAAAAATGATTTTTTCAAACAAACAGTAAGAAAAAAGAATTTTGAAGGTACTAGTAGTGATGGAAAATTCTTTCATGAAAAAGAATCGACAAATAAATTATTTGATACATTTATTGGCTCAAAAGGAATAAAAACAGGGTATACCGATCTTGCTGGGCAATGTTTCATAAATCTGTCAGAAAACAAAGCAGGTGACGAAATAATAACAATTATATTAGGATCCTCTGATCGGTTTGGAGAAACTGTAAATCTTATGAGTTGGATTTTAGATAGCTATGAGTGGAGGTAAACTATGTCACCGAATTTCCCCACCACCAAGACAAATCTTCCCATCTAAGCTATAAAAAACGATAGCTTGTCCTGGAGTGATTGCTCGTTGAGGTGTTTTGAAATTTACAATTACATTTTCTTTTCGACACTTAATATCACATTCTTGATAACCTTGTCGGTATCTAATCTTGCACAACAAATCTCCTGCTTCAAAAGGAGGTTTTCCTGCTACCCAATCCAATTTCTCCGCTTCAAGGTGGCTACTGAAAAGGTTAGGGTTATTGTCATCCTGACAAACAATAATCTGATTCTTTTCGATGTTTTTTGATAATACAAACCAAGGCGCTTCTTCATACCCACGAACCCCTCCAATGTTTAAATTTCGTCGCTGTCCTAGCGTATAGAAGGAAAGTCCGATATGTGTCCCAATTTTGTCGCCTTTTTCAGTAACAATATCACCGTGATCTTGGTGAAGATATTTTTTCAAAAAAGTCATATAATCGCGTTCTCCTACAAAACAAATTCCAGTTGAATCTTTTTTATTAGCATTTTGAAATTCTGCATCTTGTGCCATTTTGCGTATTTCCGGTTTAGGCAAATTGGCTAAAGGGAAAAGTGTTTTAGATAGTTGTTCTTGATTTAGCGTATACAAAAAATAAGTCTGATCTTTATTAGCATCTTTTGGTGTTTGTAGTTCGAATTTTTGAGTTTTTTTATTAAAAACGTTTCGAGCGTAATGGCCAGTTGCTACAAAGTCAGCTCCAAGTTTTTCGGCGTGATGGAGGAAACTTTTAAATTTGATAAATTTATTACACAAAATGTCCGGATTTGGAGTTCTAAATTTTTGATGTTGCTCCAAAAAATACTGGAAAACATTATCCCAATATTCTTTGGCAAAATTAACAGCATAAAAGGGGATTTTTAGTTTTGCGGCAACATTCCTGGCATCAATGGCATCAATTGCGGCAGGGCAAAACTTATCGTCTGTATCGTCCCAGTTTTTCATAAAAACACCAATCACATCATAACCTTGGTCTACTAAAATTTTTGCGGTTACCGCAGAGTCTACTCCTCCTGATAAACCAACTACTACTCGTTTATTTTTCATTTACATTATGTAAGGCAAAACTGACATTGCTAAAAATATAACAAGAAAAATTGCTGCGAATAATCTGATTCCGTTTTTTTTATTAAGTTTCATTAAGAACAATAAGTAATTATGAGTAATTAAAATATAATGATTTTATGAATTTTTAAAACTAATTTTTATTATCAATCTTTTATTCTTCAGTATTAATTGAAAATCCTTTGTCTGTATGAAAAAGTACAAAGTCAAAAAGAGAGCCAAGATTATTTTGCGAATAATCAAAACTAATATGTTTTTCTCTATTTCCAGCGCGTCCCATAGCATGAACATGTGTTTTATGCGGAGACATCTTTGAGGGACTTTTGAACTCAAAATTTAAGGCTTTGTTACTTAGATTCTGGACCGAAAAGAAACAAGTTTTTTTATCTGGTTTTACCCAAGAAGAAAAAAGATTATTGTTTTTATCGGGATGATTAAAAAAGTCTGAAAAATTAGCGCTGTCTTCTTGTCCAATCATGGAAATAGTTTTGGAAGAATCTTCTTTGTCTCTACACAAAATTTTCCATTGAAAAAGATGACCAGCGGGTTTAACCTCTAAATTAAAGGTATCAACAATTGTTGGTTCATATTCATTAGTCTTTTTTGTATCTTTTAGTAATCGAAATTTTTGTGATGCGTTTGGGCTTAAATCAAAACTAAATTCTGATAAACTATTTTCTATGTCTAGTGAAACTTTTGTATTTGTATCTATATTAATTTCAACATTATTCATATTTTGAACTGGATTAACATTTAAATCTAATAAAGCTTTTTCTATCCCAGATTCTGCAGCAAAATAAGCTTTTTCCGAAAGCATTAAATCCGCTGAAAATTCAACATCTTTTACCAAAATTTTAGCGGCCCCAATGCCAATAGTTAAGAGCATTGCCGCAACAACTACCGCAACAATTAGGGTTGATCCATTTTGTTTGGAGGTATTACTAATTTTAAAAAATTTCATTATTTTTGGTATTTACGAGAAGAAATAGTTGACCCTATTTCCAAAAAAATATTATCGTATTTTTTTGATTTTACTTTAAGTTTTATTGTTACTTTGGGCTGAATTTGTATTGAAAAATTAGTAATATCACTAAACGGATCTTCAGCAGGAGAAACAAAAAAGTAAACATATTCAACCTCAAAATCATCACTAAATAATTGATGATTATTCATAAACAAATTTGAGTTTTTTTGTTTAAATTTATATCCATTTTGTAAACAAAGACGATTTTGTGTTCCTGATGTTAGCGCTAAATTTTGGCAGATTGTTTCAGAGTCATGCTGATAAGCTCTATAATCAATAGAATGATTTTTTATTTTATCTGACATTCGTATCATCGCAAAACTCGTTTGTTTCTGCAATTCTCCAGCTATTTCATTTTTTTGATTTATCTGAATTAACAACCAGAAACTTCCTAAAACAAGGGTCAACAATAGCGCAGAAACAACCATTGAAACAACTACCTCTATCAATGTAAAAGCTTTATTTTTCATTATTTCCAATTAGTTAATATTTGTGACATGGAAACTTTTTGAGAGTTTTGCCTATTTTTCCAAGAAGTTTCACAAGTAAATTTTGCAGAATGCGCTTGTGGTTCCGAAATTGTTAATTTTCGGCTAAATATCGTATCTTTTCCTTTTTCGTGATTAAAAATTATATCGTCTTTTACAACAAAAGAACTTGGATCTTGTTCTAAGTTTATACCAAAATTCTGTCGACAATAAGTTTGTTTATTACCTAAAACACCTAGAGAACTTTCTAGGTTGGCTGAAATACGAAAGATAGAACCGTCTTGAATTTTTTCACTTGCATCTTCAAAAGCACAGCTCCAGGGAAGATTTTGTTTCCAGGCACTATCCCTCAAGTTCCTAGTTAACTCCATGCACTCTTGTGTCAGGTATGTTGCAGTTATTCTTTGTCTGTTTTCAGCAATAGACTGGGTCACTGTTATCATTAGATAGGTAGCACCAGAAAGACTTACTCCGAGTATTACCATTACAATTATAGATTCTATGAGGGTGAAGCCTTTATTTTTATTTTTCATTATCCTACAAGTCCAGAATTTTCATAAATTTTAAAACTTTTTTTGTTTCCATAGTCATCCTCCAAAATAACCTCCAAGACACCTTCTTCCTCAGTGTTACTGCTTAATCTCCCATTCCATGAAATATCTCCATGAGGAGGAAGAAAATAGATAAAAAACCCACCAGAAAGCATACTACTTGTTCCCTCTATTACATGTACGGTTCCAAGGAAAGGCTCATCGGTTGATACTTTTGTGGCTAAACAATCATCAGATAAGTTTAAAATTCCATTTTGCATACAAGCTTTATAGTCATAAGAAAATTTCTGAATTTTTTTGTTTGTGTATTCGGCTTCCAGGTCGTCTTGTCGCCCCCCAACGCCAACTCCGTAAATTCTAGACTTTGAACGACTTGAAGAAAACGCTTCAGAAAGTGCTACACGAAAATTTTGGACAGAATAATCTAAATCTTTTTTTCGTCTAAAATTCAAAAACGAAGGACCAATCATAGAGGCTAAGATAGCCAATATTATCATTACCACAATTAACTCAATTAAAGTAAATCCTTTGTTTTTTAGTTTTTTGTTTTGCATTTGCAGGTGAAATTGTAGCAAAAAAAAAATAATTACACCACCTTTGTTCCGATGCTCTCACCACAAACCACAGATTTTATATTATTTTCTTTCATTAACTGAAAAACAATAATTGTCATTTTGTTGTCTCGACATTGAGCAATTGCTGTTCCGTCCATGACACGAAGATTTTTCTCCAAAACTTCTTCAAATGAAACTTCTTCATAACGAGTTGCTGTTGAATCTTTTTTTGGATCAGCTGTATAAATTCCATCCACATTGGTTGCCTTAAGTAAAACATCACATTTAAGCTCTAGTGATCGCAGGGCTGCTGCTGAATCGGTTGTAAAGTACGGATTCCCAGTTCCAGCTGCACATATCACTATTCGTCCTTTTTTAAGATGTCTTTCTGCTCGTCTCCGGATATAAGATTCTGCTACTGAAGGTATTTCCAAGGCAGAACAAACTCTGGTATCGATATTAATTGCTTCAAATCTAGCTTGTAAGGCAATTGAATTCATAATTGTTCCCATCATACCGATATAGTCAGAAGAAACACGATCTATACCAAGTCCGTGATTTTGTGCTCCTCTCCAAATATTTCCGGCTCCTATTACAATTACAATCTCAATTCCCATATCATAAACTTTCTTTACCTCATCACAGATTTGATTCAAAACTTCATAATCCATCCCAAATTCCTTCTTTCCTAGTAAAGCTTCTCCAGAAAGCTTAAGCAGTATTCGATTGTATTTTTTATTCATCGCGAAATATTATATCTAATAATGGAAGTTAGGGAATAGAAAATATATAAAAAAAATCCCGCAGATGCGGGACCTTCCTCTCCTTGAATTTTTGTCTTTTTTAATATCGTGCGAAATGAGCAAAAGCTTTATTGGCTTGAGCCATTTTGTGTGAATCTTCTTTTTTACCAAAAGCAAATCCTGTTTCATTAGCAGAATCTAAAAGTTCTGTTGCAAGTCGCTTAAACATTGGCATTCCTTTTTTCTTACGAGCTCCTTGTAAAATCCATCGAATACTAAGACTTTGTTGTCGTTTTACTGTAACTTCGATTGGAATTTGATAAACAGCTCCTCCGATACGTTTTGCTCGAACCTCCATCATAGGAGTTGCATTTTTCATTGCCACTTCAAATGTTTTAGATGGATCACTTGCTCCTTTTCGACTCATCTCGTCAAAAGTATCTTTTAAAATTTTCTGTGCTATCGTTTTTTTACCATTTTTCAGAAGACAGTTAACAAACTTAACTTGAAGTGGGTCTGTAAATGAAAAGGGGTTAGTGTATTTAACTTTTTTTTGAGTTTTACCTCCATCTTTAGAATCTGTCGCTGACTTTTTTACAGGCGCCTTACCAGCTGGCGCTACTTTTTTTTCTGACATATTTTTAAATTATTTAAGTTGTTATTTCTTTGGTTTTTTTGTTCCATATCGAGAACGTCCTTGTTTTCGATTTTCTACACCTTGAGTATCAAGAGATCCTCTCACAATGTGATATCGAACACCAATAAGATCTTTCACTCGACCACCTCGCAAAAGAACCACAGAGTGCTCTTGTAAGTTATGGCCTTCACCCATAATATAAGCATTTACCTCATATCCATTAGTAAGTCGCACACGTGCGATTTTACGTAAGGCAGAGTTTGGTTTTTTTGGAGTAGTAGTTGTTACTTTTATACACACACCTCTCTTTTGCGGAGAAGGCAGATCTACCGTTTTGTTTCTCAAAGAGTTAAAAGTTGATTGCAACGCAGGTGAATTTGATTTTTTCACTTTGTTTTTTCTTGGTTTTCGAATCAATTGATTAATTGTAGGCATCTATTTAGTTTGTAATTAATATTTTTTTATAGTTTTTTTTAAGCTTTTACTTTTTCTCTAGTGTCTTTGTAATGCTTCCCAGCCGGGATAAGCCGACCGATAATAACGTTTTCCTTTAGTCCGTCAAGTTCATCTACTTTTCGTGTTGTAGAAGCTTCAACTAGAACTCGAATAGTTTCTTGGAATGAGGCCGCAGAAAGCCAAGAATCAGTCCACAATGCTATTCTTGTAAGTCCAAGTAATAGTCTTTCGAATCGAGCTGGATTTTGCTTTTTCTTTAAACTGTCATTTGCTAGTCCAACTTCGATAACATCTTTTATTTCTCCTGGTAGGAATTTTGTATCACCACCTTCTAATATACGAACTTTTGAAGCCATTTGTTTGGCAATAATTTCAATATGTTTTTCATTAATACGCTGTCCCTGAGAAGCATAAATGTATTGTACTTCGTATAAAATGTATTCTTGAACTCGTTCGATAGAAGTTAATTCCATTAATTCCCTTAGATCGATGTGTCCAATAGTTAATGGTGTTCCTTTTTTAATTTCTTCACCATCTTTTACCTTCATAGTCATCCGATGTGACACTTTATATGTTTTTTCTTGAGCCTGACCTTGCTTGATAACTATATAATCAGCATTTACATCAGCTACAACTCCCTCACATCGAGATTTTACTGTGTTTTTATCCTCAGTAGATCTAGCAATGATTTGTTTTTCTCTGATTTTATCACCTTTTTTGACTACAGCCTCCATAACAAGACCAAGACTATGTGAGTCTTTTTCTGCTTTTTTAGCTTTTATTTCAATTTTTGTGTCATTTTTTCCTTTTTTAATAGTAACAACACCATTTATTTCGGATAAAACAGCAGGAGCTTTTGGTGACCTAGCTTCAAATAATTCATCTACTCTAGTTAGACCTTGAGTAATAGATGCTCCTTCTGTTGCGACTCCTCCCATGTGGAATGTACGCATTGTAAGTTGTGTTCCAGGTTCTCCAATTGACTGAGCAGCAATGATTCCAACAGGAGTTCCCATTTCTGCTACCTTTTTATTTCCAAGATCGTGTCCATAACATTTTTGACAAACTCCACCAAGAGTTCGACAGTACATCACAGTTCTAACACTTATTTCTGTTACTTGATATTCTCGGATAATTTCAATTTGCTCATCTTCTATAACTGTTCCAGCGGAAATAATAGTTTTTTTACCATCTTTAACATCCTCTCCAGCAGTCAGTCCATAGACTCTTTTTTCAAAATCAAGTCCTAGATCAGAAGAATTTTGTCTAGTTATTGGTTTGAATATATCTGTACCACAGTCATTGTCTCGGATAATAATGTCTTGAACAGAATCAACTAATCGACGAGTAAGATATCCAGCTTCAGCTGTTTTTAGGGCTGTATCTGACTTACCTTTACGTCCACCATGTGTTGCAATAAAATATTCAAGAATAGTGAATCCTTCTTTAAGGTTAGACCGAATCGGTAATTCAATAGTTTTTCCTGAAGGACTAGCTACTAACCCTTTCATTCCTGCAATTTGTGTGATTTGTCCCCAGTTACCTCGGGCCCCAGAATCAACCATGTAATAAATATTATCACCATCTTTATATTCTTTAATCATCTCCGTTGTCACCTCTGTCTTAACTTTAGACCATAATGAAATCGTGTGATTATATCTTTCTTCGTCAGTAATGAGTCCGAATCGATATTCCTTATTAATTTTATTAATAATTGAATTTGCCTTATCAACAATTTTACCTTTTTTCTTAGGGGAATGTAGATCAAAAGCAGAGATAGAAATCCCAGATACTGTAGCATATTTAAATCCTAGATCCTTAATATCATCGGCAAGTTTAGCTGCGCGAGGTGTTCCGATTTTTTTAAATACTTCGTCTAATATATCTTTAAGTCCATTCTTTCCAAAAACTTCATTTCGATAATCAAATTCTTCTGGAAGAATCTCATTAAAAATAACACGTCCGACAGAAGTTTCCACCAAGTTTCCATCAATACGAACCTTTATAGGTGCTTGCAAGTGAATTTTCTCTGACTCATATGCCAAAATTGCTTCATTGCTATCAGGAAAGGCAAGGCCTTCTCCTTTTTTTCCTTCAAAGATTTTAGTTAAAAAATAACATCCCAGTACCATATCTTGAGAAGGACTCACGATTGGCTCTCCGGCTGATGGCTTAAGTAGGTTTTTTGAAGAACACATGATTTCTCGAGCTTCTTTTTGAGCAGGTGCTGATAGAGGTAGGTGCACGGCCATTTGGTCTCCATCAAAGTCGGCATTAAACGCTGCACAAACTAGTGGATGCAGTCTAATTGCCTTACCTTCAACCAATCTTGGTTGAAAAGCTTGAATCCCCAATCGGTGAAGAGTAGGTGCTCGATTCAATAATACATATTTACCTTCAATGACTTCATCTAAAATATCCCAAACAACTTTTTCTCCAGCTTTTATAAGTTTTTCCGCACTCTTAACATTGTGTGCTAACTCAAAATGAATAAGTTTAGAAATCACAAATGGTTTAAATAGTTCAAGTGCGATTTTTTTAGGTAATCCACATTCATCTAATTTTAAAGTTGGACCAACCACAATAACAGAACGTCCAGAGTAATCTACTCGTTTACCAAGTAGATTCTGTCTAAATCGTCCTTGTTTTCCTTTCAACATGTCTGATAAAGATCGAAGTTTCCGTCGTTGTACTTGATTTACCCCTGATCTAGAATTACGAACAGAGTTTGAAATCAATATATC
>CAZBBI010000017.1:0-10673 GCA_964490135.1 uncultured Candidatus Peribacteria bacterium | reverse complement strand
TCCCAAAAATATTTAGACCCAATCCAAACAAGCGGATTACGAGACTGGTTATCTAAAATCATAAAAGCTTGATTCGACATATTATGTTTTTTTATGAACTCAGCCCCTTTTTTGTCTCTTAAATAATGAGAAATTTCTTGTTGTAATGGTGCATCTAGCGAGGTTTTAACAATAATTCCATCTCGGATAGACGAAAACTCTGCTCCTTTTTTTTCTAAAAACTCTCGAACATAGAACTGAAAATGTTGGAAATCAGAATGCGCCCAATTGTGTCGTCTGGGGAGTTTTGTTTCCTTTAATTGATTCCAGACAGTAAGTGTTTTTGCTTGTGTCCATTTTTCTTTATTAGCGAGATCAATTAATATTTTTTCAATTCGGGAGAACTGATAATTTGGCTGAAAAATATCACAAGGATCCGTTGCTTCTACACAATACCCTAACCAGGATGCTACTTGAGTTTTTCGACTCAATCGAACTGGGTCTTGGGGCAACATTGTTAAAATTAGACCTTCGGCTTCGGTTAGACTTTTAACGGATTTTTTGAAATAAAATTTAGAAGCAACTTCTACACCATTAACTCGTCCTCCGTAGGGAACAGTGTTTAGGTACATTTCCAAAATCTCATCTTTGCTGAATTTCGATTCGATTCCCATTGCTAGAAACATTTCTCGTAATTTCCTGTGGAAACTTTTTTCATCAGTGAGAAAAGCCTTTCGTGCAACTTGTTGAGTGAGGGTAGAAGCTCCTTGTTCTATTTTTCCAGCCATGAAATTTATTCGCGCTGCTCGCAAAATTGCCATCGGATCAATTCCAAAATGATAATTAAATCGTTTGTCTTCAGCCAAAATTGTGGCGGTTTTTAGTGTTTCTGGAATATCTTTTAAATCACTCCATTCTCGATTTTCGTTCCCAAAAATCCTATGAATTTCTATGTCATTTTTATCGGTGAAGATTATTGGATATTTTAGGAAATCTCTAGAAAATCCTTGTCCTTTCTTGAAATCATCATATCCCCAGTAAGTAAGGTATCCTCCGCCACCGAGAACAGCGATAAAAATTAAGAGGAAAAAATATTTAAGTAACTTGAACATGATAGATTATTTTTAACTCAATATTTGACAATAGTCAAGATTTATTTTCTAGTTTTAGTTTTTTCATATGGAGTTGTCTTTTGTTATTAAAAAAACTTTTGACAAAATATTGCAAAAAGATAATTGTGTTAACACGCTAAAACATTAAAACACTTTTAAGATGAAACAAAAAAAAGCTGGTTTTCAGTTCAACAAAGCAAGTAACGCTTTATTCGATGTAATTCTTTCACTTAAAAACAAAAAAGAATGTGAAAATTTTTTCAGAGACTTGTGTACATTGTCAGAATTAAAATCAATGACTGAACGATGGCAGATTGTTCGCCATTTACATGAAGGTTTGCCATACCGAAAAATCGCAGAATTAACAGGAGCTTCTACAGCAACCGTTACTCGTGTAGCATTTTGGATGGAAAATGGAGAAGGAGGATATGATTTAGCTTTAACACGAAAAAAATGACAACACTAAAAATCGCCATACAAAAATCAGGAAGACTTTCTGAGAAAACTTTTACATTACTTGAAAATGCAGGATTTCAGTTCGAAATGACCGATAGAAGTCTTATGGCAAAATGTCGAAATTTTCCATTGGAACTTTTATTTTTGCGAACGGATGATATCCCAGAAATTGTAGCAGATGGTACGTCTGATCTTGGAATTTGTGGACAAAATTCTATTGCCGAAAAAGGGTTTGACCTGAAAGAAATTGAAAAATTAGGGTTTGGTAAATGTCGGTTGTCTATTGCCGTTCCAGAGAAATTAATTAGTTCATTTGCCACAGGAGGAGAACCATTTTTGAATGGGATGCGGATTGCCACATCTTATCCGAATATTTTACAAAATTATTTAACAGAAAAAGGTATTTCAGCAGAAATTATAAAACTTTCTGGATCAGTGGAAATTGCACCAAACATAGGGACAGCAGATGCTATTTGTGATTTGGTCTCTACAGGATCAACATTGAAGATGAACGGGTTAGTGGAACAAGAAGAAATATTTTTCTCAGAATCCGTATTAGTTGGAACAGGCAACTTGTCTAAAGAAAAAGAAAATATTTTACAGGATTTTTTGATAGGGATTGGTGCAGTTCTTTTGGCTAAAAAATTCAAATACATAGTGATGAATCTAGAACGTAAAGATATCCCTAAATTAACAGAGATCTTGCCAGGACTAAAAAGTCCGACAATTACTTCATTGGCAGATGAGAACTGGGTTTCTGTATCGACGGTCGTGGAAGAGAAAATTTTTTGGGCTACAATTGGGAAATTAAAAGAGATTGGAGCGGAAGGGATATTAGTGCAACCAATAGAAAAACTAATTATTTAGAAAAATGATGTCTAATTTGCACGGTTTCAAGAATATCCAATCTAGAGATAAATTTAAATTGGGTAAAAAATATTTTTACAATAAATTATCAAAACAAGAAATTAAGTCCCTCTGCCTCAGGGGCGGTGTTGATATGAAAAAAATTATGCCGATTGTCCGAGAGATTAGGAAAGATGTTTTTGAAAGAGGAGATGAAGCTCTTCTGGAACTAACTCAAAAATTTGATGGTGTAAATTTAGATCAATTTGCCATTACGGAAGAAAAATTAAATGATTCGGTTAAAAAAGTAGATGAAGAGTTTAAGAGTGCCATTAACGTAGCAATTGAAAATATTCAAAAATTTCACGCTATTCAAGCTTTTGATTTAAGTGAAGTGAAAAAAATCGAAACATCTAGGGGGGTGAAATGTTGGAGAGAATCTCGCCCAATAGAGCGAGTTGGGCTTTACATTCCAGGGGGAACGGCACCGCTTTTCTCTACAATTCTGATGACGGTTATTCCGGCACAAATAGCTGGTTGCGAGAAAATCATTCTCTGTACGCCACCAAATCCTGCACCAGAAATTCTGTACACAGCGAAGATATTAAATATTCCAGCTAAAAATATTTTTCAAGTAGGAGGTGCTCAAGCAATATTCGCTATGGAAAATGGAACAGATCAAATTCCGAAAGTTGATAAAATCTTTGGACCAGGTAATTCCTTTGTAATGGCTGCTAAAATTTTAGCATCAGAAACAGTTGCCATCGATATGCCGGCAGGACCAAGTGAAGTTTTAGTAATTGCAGACAAGCAGGCAAATGCAAAATTTGCAGCAGCAGATATACTTTCTCAAGCTGAACACGGAGTAGATTCACAATCTGTTTTGGTTACAGATTCTGAAAAAAAATGTGATGAAATCTTGGCAGAAGTTTCTGTGCAACTTGAGAAACTTTCACGGAAAGAAATGACTGCTAAATCATTGGAACATTCTTATGTAGTAATAGTGGATGATTTAGAAGCAGGAATAAATTTTTCTAACTCGTATGCACCAGAACACTTGATTCTAAATGTAGGGAACAAATACCTTTGTTCCTTGCAAGAAAAAATAAAAAACGCCGGATCAGTGTTTGTAGGAGCCAATGCCTGCGAAAGTTTTGGAGATTACGCTAGTGGAACAAATCACGTCCTGCCAACTTCTGGATTTGCACGAAATTTTTCTGGAGTAAGTGTGGATAGTTTTGTAAAAAAAATAACTTTTCAAGAAATTTCAAAGGTTGGAGTGAAAAGTTTAGGACCAGTTGTTGAAGTTTTAGCAGATCGGGAAGGATTGCAAGCGCATAAAAATGCGGTAACAGTGAGACTTGAATCAATAAAAAATGACTAAAAATATCACAAACCTCATGCGAAAAAATATCCAAAATTTGGAGGGATATTCGTGTGCCCAAGATGAATATGATTTGAAGTCAGGGCAGATTTTGTTATTGAATGCCAATGAAAATCCTTATTCTTTACCATCTTTAATTTCTTTTGCGAGAGGCAACTATCAGAATAAATATCCTCACACAGATCAAAAAAAATTACGACAAGAAATCTCAAAATATAAAAAAATTAATTTAAAAAATATTATCTGTGGAAATGGGTCAGATGAAATTATTGACCAACTTATTCGGATTTTTTGCGAACCGACGAAAGACTCTATTTGTATTTGTCCACCAACGTTTGGAATGTATGAAGTTTCGGCGAATCTCAATGATATTGGAGTCGTAAAAATTCCTCTTGTGCAGACGAAGAATAATTTTGAATTGAATACAAAGGAAATTATTAACACAAAAGCAAAAATATTGTTCATCCCCAACCCTGCCGCTCCAACAGGAGGTCTTTTTTTACGTAAAAAACTTTTAGAAATTTTAGATAAATTCAAGGGAATTGTAGTTATTGATGAAGCTTATGTTGATTTTGCGGAAACAGAAAGTTTTATTTCTGAAATCAAAAACTTTCCTAATTTAGTTATTCTTCAAACATTTTCAAAATTTTGGGGACTGGCAGGAGCGAGAGTGGGTATGTGTTTTGCCGATTCTCAAATAATTGAGAAAATTCAAACAATAAAGATGCCTTACAGTTTGAATGAGAATTCTCAGAATCTAGCTATCCAAGCAATTGAAAATTATGACTACTGGAAAGAAAAAGCAGAAATATTGGTTTCAGCGAGAAAAAAAATGGAAATATTTTTGCAGTCTCAAAGTTGGGTGAAAAAAATATTCAAATCGGATGCAAATTTTGTTTTTTTTGAGGTAGAAACTGCTAATAAAATTTACAATTTTTTACTTAAAAAAGGTATCGTAATCAGGAAATTTGGTGATAGGAGGTTGCGTGTTTCAATGGGAACACCAGACGAAATAGCGAAAGTAATAAGGGTGTTAGAAAAAATCAATAATTAAAAATAAAATGATGAAAACATTATTTATCGACAGAGATGGGACTCTCCTTGTAGAACCACCAGAAACATTTCAGGTGAATTCTTTGGAAGAAATGATGTTTTTACCAGGAGTGATTTCGGCGTTGAAGAAATTGTCGGAGAATGGATTTAAATTAGTTATGGTTACGAACCAAGATGGACTAGGTGGTCAAAAAAACCCTCGTAGAAACTATGACCTGATTAATAAAAAAATGTTTGAAGTGTTTAAAGGGGAAGGAATTATTTTTTCTGAGATTTTTGAGTGTCCACATTTCGAAAAAGACAATTGCCTGTGTCGAAAACCAAAAACTGGAATTTTAGGAAATTTTTTGATAAAAAATCAGATAGATTTAGAAAATTCTTATGCTATTGGAGATAGGGAAACCGATATGGAGTTTGCTCAAAATATTGGTGTAAAAGGATACAAACTTCCGGAAAATTCTTGGTTAGCTATCGCAGAAGAAATTATTAATAAACCAAGAACAGCTAAAGTTTCTCGAAAAACAAAGGAAACTGAAATTAATATTTCCTTGAATTTGGATGGGAATGGAAAATCAACTGTAAATACTGGTGTGAAATTTTTCGATCATATGCTTGATCAATTAGGTAAGCACGGAGGATTTGATTTAGATGTTTCTGTGTCTGGAGATTTAGAAATCGATGAACATCATACAGTTGAAGATACGTCTCTTGCCCTTGGAGAAGCCTTCAAAAAAGCACTTGGTGCCAAACTTGGGATTGAGAGATATGCGTATGAAAAATTATTACCCATGGATGAGTCTAGAGCATTTGTATCGTTAGATTTTTCTGGTCGTGGCGAATGTTTATTTAAACCTAAAAAATTTGATCGAGAATTTGTAGGAGATTTGCCAACCGAGATGGTGCCACACTTTTTTAAAAGTTTTTGTACAGCATCTGGACTAAATGGTCATTTCATTATTGAAGGGGAAAATACTCACCATATGATAGAGATTCTGTTTAAAAGCTTTGCAAGGTGTTTGAGAGACGCAGTCAAACAAACGGGAGAAGGTGTAAGTTCTACTAAAGGAGTTTTATGATGAAAATAGGAATAATTGATTATGGAGCAGGAAATTTAAAGTCTGTGCAAAATGCCTTGGATCGTTTAAGTGTATCGTATTTCGTTTCAGATAATTCAGAAGAACTGAAAAAAGCAGATAAAATTATTTTTCCAGGGGTAGGAAATGCTAAGCCAGCGATGGAAGTTTTGAAGCAAAAGAAATTAGATGTTTTCCTCAAAAACTTTAAAAAACCAGTTCTGGGAATTTGTCTTGGGATGCAGCTGTTATGTGAATATTCTGAAGAAGATGACACCGAATGTTTGGGAATTATTTCTGGTAAAGTTATAAGATTTGAACCTGAAAAAGTTGGAAAAATCCCACATATGGGATGGAACTCTTGTCTGAATAAATTCTTTTATTTTGTTCACTCTTATTATGTACCAGTTTCAAACTACGCGATTTCTACTTGTCAGTATGGAGAACAAGAGTTTGCTGCCATAGTGAAAAAAGATAATTTTATTGGGATGCAGTTTCATCCAGAAAAATCCGAAAAAGAGGGAGAAGTTTTATTAAAAAATTTTATAAATAATGAAATTTAGACCATGTATCGATATCCATGAAGGAAAAGTAAAACAGATTGTCGGATCTAGTTTGGGGTCAGAATTGAAAGTGAATTTTGAGACACAAAAATCGGCGATAGATTTTGCAAAAATTTTTGCAAAATATGAATTAAGTGGTGGACATATTTGTGTGTTGGATAGATCAGAAGATAGTTTGCAACTGGCTAAATCAGTAACTCGAAAATATAAAAACTGGCAAATTGGTGGAGGAATAAATGAAGAAACTGCTCAGGAATATGTAGAGGCTGGTGCGGATAAAGTGATTGTCAGTTCGGCTTTATTTGAGGGGAATGATGTTTTTACGCAAGCCAAACTTCTATCCCAAAAAATAGGAAAAGAAAATTTAGTTTTAGATCTCAGCTGTAAGTCTTTTAATGAGATTTATTATGTAATGAAGGACGGTTGGCAGACGCAAACTCAATTAGAAGTGACTGTTGGGAATTTAGAAGAACTTTCCCAATTTTGTTCAGAATTTCTTATTCATGGAATAAGTGTAGAAGGGAAGAACGCAGGATTTGACGAAAAGTTAGTGAGGATTTTAACTGAATTTAAAAAACATAAGGTGAATTCCGAAGGAAGAGAGAATGCTCTGGGGCAAAATAATTTTCCTATTACTTATGCAGGAGGGTTAGGGTCATTGGCAGATATCAAATATTTCAAAAAACTATCGGAAGGCTTTTTAGATTTTACAATTGGAAGTAGTTTAGATATTTATGGAGGAGCATTAGATTTAAAAAAATTTTTAACACAATAAATAATGACATACAAAAATGACTGGGATGACGCAGTGTGGGATGATGAGTTGGGAGAGTTTGTTCCTGCTAACGGTACGAAAGAAAAAGAAGACGTAGTAGAGACTAAGGACTCTAATGGGAATGTTTTGGCGAATGGGGACACAGTGTCTTTGATTAAAGATCTTGATGTGAAGGGGTCTTCACTTAGCTTAAAAAGGGGGACGAAAGTTAAGGTTAAACTTATTGATGATCCAGAACTTATCGAGTGCAAGCAGGGGAAATCTACGATCTTTCTTAAGACTTGTTTTTTGAAGAAATAATAAAAAATGCTTACTAAAAGAATAATTCCGTGTCTAGATATTCGTGATGGACGAGTGGTTAAAGGTGTGAAATTTAAGAATCACCGAGACATGGGAGATCCGGCAGAATTAGCTGAGATTTATTCCAAAAATGGAGCAGATGAGTTGGTTTTTTATGATATTACAGCTAGTCCAGAAGGACGTGAGGTTGATCTGGATTGGGTAAATAAAGTTGGGAAACGCATCAGTATTCCTTTTGCGGTAGCAGGAGGGATTAACTCAGTCGAATCGGCCAAAAGAGTTTTAAACGCTGGAGCCGATAAAATTTCAATAAATACACCAGCATTGAATAATCCAGATTTGATCAATGAACTTGTGTCCGCATTTGGAAGTCAATGTGTGGTAATTGGTATTGATACAAAAAATAATGAAATTTATAAAAATACAGGGAACCCTAGTAAAACTACAAAAGAACCTTGGACTCTAATTGACTGGATTGTTGAAGTACAGAAAAGAGGTGCTGGAGAGATTGTCTTAAACTCAATGTCACAAGATGGAGCAAAAAATGGTTTTAATTTAGAATTATTACGAGAAGTGAAACCGTACCTAAAAGTTCCTGTAATTGCGTCTGGTGGAGCTGGTGAGATGAAACATTTTGTTGAAATTTTCAAAGAGAACCTAGCAGATGGGGGACTAGCGGCAACAATTTTTCATGCAGGGGAAGTTGAGATTCCAGATTTGAAGAAGTATTTAAAAGGAAAAGGTGTTTGCGTTAGAATTTGATTATGAAAAACCTAAAACTTGATATCGAAAAACTAGATTTTGAAAAAGTAGGGGGAATGATCCCAGCTATTATTCAAGATATTGATAGTAAGAAAGTTCTGATGTTGGGGTATCAAAATAGGCAGGCTATTGAGAAATCATTAAATGAGGGGAAAGTTACTTTCTACTCTCGAACAAAACAAAGACTTTGGACAAAAGGGGAGACTTCTGAGAATTTTTTAGAAATTATTGAAGTGAAGGTAGATTGTGATAGGGATACATTGCTTTGGATAGTAAGAGCACCTGAGAAAACTTGCCATACTGGAAAATTCAGCTGTTTTTCTTCTGAGGAGAATCCAATATAATTTTAATATATAATTTTAATCAAAAAGAATGTCTTACGCGTTTATCTCCGATCTCGAAAAAATCATTAAAGACCGTAAAAAGCTTGATCCAAAGGATTCTTATGTGGCAGAAATGTTTGAGAAGGGGTTGGATAAAATTGCTCAAAAAGTTGGAGAGGAGGCAGTAGAAACTGTTATTGCCTCGAAAAATAATGATGATGGGGAATTTGTTTATGAATCAGCAGATTTATTGTTTCACTTGTTGATGTTATGCGAGGTACGTAATATTCCATTTAGAGAAGTTATAGAAGAGCTGAAATCTAGACATAGGAAATAAGTGTAAAAAAGTATTGACACCTTCTGGCAAATGTCTAAGATCGCTCGGCTGTTTCGTATTTAGGAAGCAGTTGAGTGTTCTTTTACATTTCGTTTCCAAAACTAAAATTTTGACTATTTTAGTTTTAAATATCGCGAATTAGAAATTTGTTTCTAATTCACACAAACATAATAATATATAAGCCAAGAATTTATTTTTGGTTTACATACAATAATATCGTAAAAATTATCGAGTATTTTTAAATTTGCTCTTCGCAATGAAGACAAGTCTAAAAAAGTTTCTTAAAGTTAAATAAGAGTATATAACGAATACCTAGACTGATGTATCCGATGAAGGACGTTGTAGGGTGCGATAAGTCTCGGCGAGCCCCCAAACAGGCTATGACCCGGGAATTTCCGAATGGAGAAATCCATCCCGCTTGCGGGATACCATGATCCCAAGTTCTTTGATATTAAGATCATGGAGGGAAGTCGGCGAACTGAAATATCTCAGTAGCCGGAGACAAGAAATCAATAGAGATTCCCTTAGTAGTGACGAGCGAAGAGGGAAGAGCCCAAACCACACTTCGGTGTGGGGTTGTAGGACTTCAATATCTTATTTATTTACATAAAAGAATGGTCTGGAAAGACTAACCATAGAGGGTGATAGTCCCGTATTTGAAATGCAGATAAATCAGTAGAATGTTCCTGAGTAGGTTCGGACACGTGTAATCCGGATTGAATCTGGGAGGACCACCTCCCAAGGCTAAATAGTACATCAGATCGATAGTGAACAAGTACCGTGAGGGAAAGGTGAAAAGAACCCCGGGAAGGGGAGTGAAATAGATCTTGAAATTATATACTTATAAGGAGTAGGAGTCCTTCGGGATGACTGCGTGCCTTTTGTAGAATGAGCCAACGAGTTAGCTGTATGGGGTATAGATTAAGGCAGTTTCAGCCGAAGTCATAGCGAAAGCGAGTCTTAAAAGGCGACTATCTCATGCACTAGACCCGAAACCAAGTGAGCAAACCATGGGCAGGTTGAAGCGTAGGTAAAACTACGTGAAGGACCGAACCATCAAGTGCAGCAAAACTTATGGATGACCTGTGGTTAGAGTAGAAATTGTCATCGAACTTGGAAATAGCTGGTTCTCTCCGAAATATATTTAGGTATAGCCTCCAGTTACTAGCAGGGGGGGTAGAGCACTGTTTGGGGAAGGGCGGGAAATAACTGTACCGACTCCTAGCAAACTTTGAATACCCTTGTGAATGTCTGGGGAGTCAGGCCATGATAGCGAAGTACCATGGCCGCGAGGGAAAGAGCCCAGACCACCGTCTAAGGTCCCAAATATCATCTCAGTGGTAAACGATGTGAGATTGTTTAAACAGCCAGGAGGTTGGCTTAGAAGCAGCCACCCTTTAAAAAGTGCGTAATAGCTTACTGGTCGAACGATCTTGCGCGGAAAATCCAACGGGGCTTAAGGTGATAACCGAAGACGTGGGCGGATTCAATTTTAGGATTGAGTTCGCGGTAGGAGAGCGTTGTAGGAGCTGTGAAGGAAGACTGTAAGGTTTCTTCTGGAGCGACTACAAGTGAGAATGTTGGCATAAGTAACTTTAATGAGATGAAAACTCTCATCGTCGAACACCCAAGGTTTCCGATCCCATGTCAATCAGGGTCGGGTTAGTCGGTCCTAAGGCGAGGCTGAAAAGCGTAGTCGATGGACAACAG
>CAZBBI010000016.1:0-10690 GCA_964490135.1 uncultured Candidatus Peribacteria bacterium | reverse complement strand
GCTCCACAATTTCTGATGGGAATTTTCAATATGACCTGTATGAAACCTCCGAAGTTCTCAAAGTGATCGATCAATGGATTGAATACTTGGAGAAATTTAATGCAGAAAAATAAATATCGAGCACTTAAGCAATAAATACCATGATAATTCTTAGATCATAGAAACGCTTGAACTCTAATTACAAAACATTAAACTGTCATTCGATGAATGATTTTGAGGCATTATTTCGGAAATTAGGAGTTAGTTTTGATATTTTTGAAAAAAATGAAGATTGCTTTTTAGAAGCTTTTACTCATAGATCAGCCGTAAATGAACGGTCTAAGCTGAAAGCTCATAATGAGCGTTTGGAGTTTTTGGGTGATGCTGTTTTGGAACTTGTAACGACAGAATTTCTTTATAAAAATTTCACGGAAAAACCAGAGGGGGACTTAACAAGCTTAAGATCGGCTTTGGTAAAAAAGGAAAATTTGGCGCTTGTGGCTAAAAAACTTGAAATCGGAGATTTCTTAAAAATGTCCAAAGGTGAAGCTCGGTCAGGTGGTAGAGAAAAAGATTATTTGTTAGCAAATTTAATAGAGGCGTTTATTGGGGCGCTTTACTTGTCTGGGGATTACGATTTATCTGAAGGTTTTATTAAAAAATTTATTTTGTGTGAATTAGATGAAATCTTAGAAACAGAATCTCATATTGATTCAAAATCAAAGTTCCAAGAACTTACTCAAGGAGATTTTGGGATCACACCTACTTATGAAGTTATTTCTGAATCAGGGAAAGACCATGACAAAAAATTTGTTTTGGGAACATTCCTCAATGGAGCAAAGGTTGGAGAAGGTAGTGGTGGTTCTAAGAAAGAAGCCCAAGTAGATGCAGCAGGTAATGCTTTAGAAAATTTAGATAAATGGGAGGCTAAATTTGATAAAAAATGATAGATGCATTTCTCTATTTTGCACAAAAGATAATTAATGGGGAAGAGGGTGTGTTTTTTGTTTTAGATAGACCCGAAATAAAAGATAAACCAATCTGGGTTATGGGCTTTGGAGATAAGCAATATGCAAAATTTGATGATGAAATTTTTCCAAAATTTTGCACAATAGATTTTTTGGGGCGTGAAAAAAATATATGGAGCTTTGAAAATGTATTTAGTAGCTTAGATGAAACTTTTTGTATTTTAGATCCTTCTCAAAAGGAAGCAGTAGTTTTACTGCTTAAGGATGTGGAAAAAATTAAATTAAAAAATAAATTAAAGTCATATGCTTCAGAAACAAAAAAGTCTTTTGTTCAAAAGGTAAAACATATCCAAAAATTTGAAAGTGATGGAAATGGATGGGTGACAAATCTGACCCAAAATATTTTTGGACAACTAGGAGAAACAAATAATCAAAACTTATTATTGCTTGCTAGTTATTTTGACTTTTTGCAAACAGGAACACGTCATTGTGGAGGAGTTGCTGTAACTACTGAACAAAAGTTTTGTTCATTCTCTCCGGAGGTTTTTTGTATGCAAGAAGATGATAAAATCTCAACTTATCCAGTAAAAGGAACAGGAACTAAAGAATTTTTGACTACTTCCGAAAAAGAAATTTCAGAATTAAATATGATTACAGATCTTTTGCGTAATGATTTTGGTCAAATCTGTTCACACGTTGAAGTAAAAAGAGAGCGTGTATTAACAGCAGAAAGAGATTTTCACCATGCTCACTCAGAAATAGAAGGGATTTTGGCTAGAGCGGCTTCCTCGAGCTCGGGAGACGTTCCTTTGAGTTGGGAGTCTTTTTCTAAACTTCTTCCAGCTGGATCTGTTTCAGGTGCACCAAAAAAGAAGGTGGTTGAGAAAATTTTAAAAATAGAAAATTTTGAGAGAAAATTTTATACTGGAACTTTCGGAGTACAATTTTCACCGAAATTTTCTATTTTTAACGTACTTATTCGTACGTTATTTCTGGGAGAAAAACATTGGTATTTCCCAGTAGGAGCTGGGATTACTGTTGAATCAGATCCAATTGCGGAATTTGAAGAAACACTAGATAAGGCTAAGGTTTTTCAACAATTCTGTATAAAAAATAAATACAAAGGCGATTCCTCCCCTGGACAGGCGAGGTTAGGAGGGGTAGAGTAAAAATTAAAAGATGAAAAAGATTTTACCAATAGCTATGATTTTTGATTTGATCATTCTTGATCAGGTGACGAAATGGGTGGCGAGAATTTATTGGGAAACACCAATAGAAGTTTTTGATTTCTTTTCGTTAAGATTTGTTGAAAATGAAGGAATAGCATTTTCCTTGCCAGTGGCACAATACATTATTGTTCCATTTACTATTCTGGTAATGATTTGGCTTGGATATCAAATATATACAATATTTAACAAACAATCGAAGCAAGACAATAAATTATTAACAATTTATGCTTATGCTTTAATTTTTGCTGGAGCGGTAGGGAATCTTATTGATCGTTTGATTTACGGAAAAGTAACAGACTTTTTATCTTTTTGGGATTTTCCTATTTTTAATTTAGCTGACAGCTGGATTACAATTGGGGTTTGTCTTTTTGTTCTAGACGAGTTTTTAGATTCAAAAAAAACGCCATAGGCGTTTTTTTATTTAATTTATTTTTTATAGGTCTACTTCTTCTCAACTTTTTTAGTTGGAGCTTTTTTAGTAGCTGTTTTCTTTGGTGCAGTTTCACCAGCAATCATTTTAGCTAGTTGAGATTTTTTTCGTCCAGTATTGTTTTTATGAAGAAGATTTTTCTTTGCTGCCATATCAATAGCTTTTTGTACAAGTGGGAAAAGCTTTATAGCTTCTTCTTTTTTCCCATTAGAAACAAGTTCTTTAAATTCTTTAATAAGATCTTTATATTTATTTATAATTACAAGATTTCTTTTTCGTCGTGTTTCTTGCTGACGAACTCGTTTGATAGCTGATTTGATAATTGGCATATGCTTTTTTCCTTAGTATTAAAAATGCCAAGCGATTGTAGATTGAGTAAAAAGAAAGTCAAATTAATTTATGTTCTTATCTATCAGGTGGAATTTCAAAGTAATTAAATAAGAATTCTGCAATAGAACGAAAAGTTACAGCTGCTGTTTCAGATCCCCATTGAGAGACTTTTGGATAATCATATTTAACTAGCACAACAAATTTTGGTTCAGAGAATGGTCCAAATCCAGCAAAACTAGTTACAGTTGTCCCTAGCCCTTCAAGAGCTTTCCCATTACTATATGTTTGGGATGTTCCTGTTTTTCCCATAACACTATAACCTTTTACTCTCGCCCCTCTGGCAACACCATTGTTTACCGCATTTAGAAGCATGGATTTTATTTTATGATATGTTTCGTCTGAGATAACTCTTCGGATTTGTTCTGGATGAAACTTTTTAATGTCGCCATTGGGGTATTTAATTTCTTCAACCAGTATTGGTTTTGCTAGATATCCGCCATTAGCTAGGGCGGAAAAAGCAACTGCCATCTGAAGAGGTGTAGAAGAAATACCTTGTCCAAAACCTTGTGTAATAAGTTCAGACTCTGCCCAGTCTTGCCAAAATTTTATAGTACCTTTTAATTCTCCATCTAATTGGATATCGGTATAATCTCCAAATCCGAATTTTTTCAAATAATCATACCACAATTTTCGGCCCATTTTTTTTGTAATAAAGGCGATTCCAGTATTAAGAGATCTGTTTATAACGGAAACCATTGAAGTTGGACCGGCGTAAACGTTATCAGAATTCCTGATAACAAATCCTTCAACTTCTATCGGACCAGTGTCTTGATAAATTGTATTTGGGCTTACTTCATCAGTGTTTATTGCCGCCGCCATAGTAACAGCTTTCATAACTGATCCTGGCTCATATAAATCACTAACAATTTTATTTCTAAAAACTGTTGGTCCCCATTTATTGAAATACCTGTAATATCTACTTTCTTCTACAATTGTTGGTATACGTTGGTTGAAAGTTTCATCTTCTCGATCAGTTTGTTCTTGTTCGGGAGGTATTTCATAACGTAGATAGGCTTTTCCAAACTCATTTGGATCAAAACTTGGTGCATGTGCCATAGCTAGAATTTTCCCCGTTTGGGGTTCTATTACAATTACTTGTCCTGAATCAGCATCAAATCTTTTCAAATCTTCTTCAAGTATTTTTTCGACTTGATTTTGGATTATTCGGTCAATCGAAATAAGGATATCCGCTCCATCTCTAGCTTGAGTAATATTGGAATTCTCTCCCAAAATTCGTTGTCCTCGAGTATTTGTAGCCCCATAAATAAACCCTGATTCTCCTTTTAGAATATGATTGAAGTATCCTTCTACCCCATACTGACCAACTCCTTTAAAATCAGTAAATCCTAAAACCTGTGATGCTAAACGTTTTTCAGGATAATATCTCCAGTGTTCATCTTTTAAAACAACTCCACGTAAAATATCTTTATAATGTGGATTTACTTTGAGTTCTTCTATTCTTTTTGTTATTTGTGGCGCAATTTTTGCAGCAATCTTTTCATATCTTTTTGGTCGACGGCTAAGTAATCTTTCTAAATTTTCCGTTTCCAAATTTAGTAAGGTTGATAAACTTTTGGCAGTTGAGATAGGATCTATTATTAGTGTTGGATTTGCGAAAATTGATGTTTCTTCTATCCATATACCAGGTAATCTTCTGCTTTCTATTTCTATAATTCTTGATTCGGAAACATCCGTTTCAAGAAGTACTCGTACTCGTTCTTGTTGTAAAAATTCATCTAAAAGTTCTTCTTCATAGGCAAGTATTGCAGTTTTTTCTGTTATTGTGAGTTTTTGAATATCAGTCTCAATCTTGCAACCTTCGACTTCTTCACAATGAGCATTTATAAGCAATGGCGCTAATAATTTTGCAACTGTAGCTGGACTTCCTTTTTCTTGTTCTGATAATTCTAAATTTGAATCATATTTTGGATAATTTAAAATAAAAGGATCAATATACAGCATTTTAAGCGTATTATTGGTAGCTAGTGGTGTTACATCATCAGTGAATTTATTTTTCCTTACTAGAATTTTTCCTCTACGGGCAGGTAGTTCTGATCGTTTCTCATGTTGGGCTTTAGCTTCTTTGAAATAAGTCTCATGTTCCAGAACTTGTAGCTGAAAAAGCTTTCCACTAAAAACAATAAGTATAATTATAAAAATTATTTTTAAGATTTTTAGTCGATAAGAAAAGTCCAAAATCATTGCTTAAGAATTTAGGGGAAAATTATGAAATTAACAAGTGATAATTTATTGAAGATTTTTTGTTTTGAATGATTGATCTCGAGTTCCTGTGACAGGTGATTAATTATCAATTTTAAATAAGAATTATTTTTTTGTTAAAACATGAAATTGTGATAAGTTCATTATACTAATGAAAAGAAAACCCAAAAAAATTCTCATGGTTTGTCGTGGAAATATTTGTAGAAGTCCTGCGGCAGAGGGGATTTTTCGTAAAAAATTTCCAAATTGGGAAGTAGAATCAGGCTGTATTGTTCCCTTGCATGTGGGGAAAAATCCAGATCTTAGAGCTATAGAAGTTTGTTCTCGTCATGGTATAGATATTTCCAAAATAGTCGGAAGACAGGTCACGGAAGAAGATGGCGATTATTTCGATTATATATTGGCAATGGATCATCGTAATATTGATAATTTACAGGCAATAATTCATCCAAAAAATCATCAGAAAATTCAACTCATAGATAAACAAGAAATTAGTGATCCTTATTTTTCACCGATAGATGCGTTTGAGGTTATGTTTCAGCAATTAGAAGAAGCAGCGGAGAAATGGAGCAAAAAGTAAATTTATTTTTTAGTATCCTTAATCGCAATAACTCCAGATCTAACCCATTCAAGAACTTCTATGTTGGCGTTATGTATTTTTTCTAAAAAATTATCTAAACCTTGAGTTGCATCGATTAATTCTATACAAACTTCATTATTATTTCGATAAAGTTCTTTATGGAAAATCTTTTCAACTTCTACCAATAATTTCTTTTCTTCTGCGTCGTTGTGTGGTTTTAACCGTGCCAACACAATTTCACGTACGATAGATTCTTCTTTTTTAAGCACTTTGGATGAAATAACTTCAATGATTTTTTCTAATTGGTATGAGGCTTGTTTGGCTGTGGAGATGTCACCCGAAATTACAATAGTCAATTGAGATATTTCAGGGTTTTGAGTTGTTCCTGCAGTTAAAGAATCTATTTGAAAACATTTTCGTCGGAGCAGTCCCGTTATTTTTGATAAAACTCCAGGTTTATTTTGAGCTTGAACTGATAAGATGTGGTTTTTCATGTATTAAGGAATGTTAAAGGGAATCAATTGTGTCAGTAAGATTTAGAAGCGTTCCGCCAAGATCAACTCCTGCAGGCACCATCGGGAAAACGTTTTCTTCTTTTTCTACGATAAATTCACAAAGAATTGGACCTTTATGATTCTTCATTTTTTTCAAAACTTTTTGGGCTTCATCTCTAGTTTTTACTTGGAAACTTGGTATCCCGTAAGCTTCTCCAACAGCTTTGAAGTTAGGATTTTTAAGTGGAGTATCAACATAATTTTTTCCATAAAATAATTCTTGCCATTGCCTTACCATTCCAAGAAAAGAGTTATTTAAAATTATTATTTTTATAGGAAGATTGTCTTGAGCGATTGTTCCTAGTTCTTGGATATTCATCTGAAACCCACCATCACCAGAAATAGACCAAGTTTCAAATCCCGAAAAACTTGCTCCCACAGAAGAGGGGAGAGAAAATCCCATGGTACCTAGTCCACCAGAGGCAAGGAATTTTCGAGATTTTTTCCCAGGGAATCTTTGAGCAGTCCACATTTCATGTTGTCCAACATCTACCGCGACAACCGTATCTTTATCTATCAATTTATAAATCTCATTTATTACCGCAATTTCTGTAAGTTTTCCATCTTTAGCTTCAGCTAGTGGCCATTTCTCTTTTTTCTCATCTAAAAGTTCTTTCCATTTACTTAAATCACTTGTTATAACTTTTTCTGTTAGTTTTGGTAAAATATCATGAATTTGTCCGCATAATTTAGCATCGATTCTGACATTTTTTCCAAATTCTGATTGATCTATGTCTAGGTGTATAAGTTTTTTAT
Organism: uncultured Candidatus Peribacteria bacterium; assembly: GCA_964490135.1. Classification (GTDB taxonomy): domain Bacteria; phylum Patescibacteriota; class Gracilibacteria; order UBA4473; family UBA4473; genus JALWQU01. The sequence goes on along the minus strand of CAZBBI010000016.1, from coordinate 3,584 downwards.
TAGATTCAAAACTTTTTGGAAGCCCTGTGATACGATCATCGAAACGAATTCCAATTCCGATAATACAATCAGCATTATGAACAGCAAAATTTGCACTAGCTGTTCCATGCATTCCCAACATCCCTAATGATAACTCATCATCGTATGGAAAAGCTCCAATTCCATGAAGTGTCCAAGTAGTCGGAATTTTTGTTTTTTTCAGGAAATCAGCTAAATCTTTTTCTGCTTCGGACAAAATTACACCATGTCCAAAAATAACTACTGGGCGTTCAGAGCTTTTGATAATTTCAATAGTTTTATTTAGATCGGTTAAATCCATTATTTTGTCCAGATCATATCCTGGTAATTCATGTTTGAAATTATGATTTTTTTCTATTTTTTCCCAAATTTTTTGAGAAACTTCTTCAATTTGTATTGATTTTGGAATGTCTATTAGCACAGGTCCTGGTCGTCCAGAGATGGCGAGATGAAAGGCTTCATTTAATATCCGAGGGATGTCATCTGCTTTTTCCACAAAATAAGAATGTTTTACGATCGGTTCGCAAACACCAACAATATCTATTTCTTGAAAAGCATCAGTACCAATTAAACTACCAAATACGTTTCCAGTAATAGCAATCATCGGAACAGAATCAAGCATGGCATCAGCAATACCAGTTACAAGATTGGTAGAACCTGGTCCAGAAGTTGCCAGGCAAACTCCAACCTCTTTGGTTGCACGAGAAAATCCCGCCGCCGCAAAAGCAGAGCCTTGTTCATGACGAGTAAGGATTCTGCGAATATTATATGTTGGCATACGATCATAAATAGGAAGAACAGTTCCGCCTGGGTAAGCAAATATTTGCTTTACTCCACGGTTTTCTAATCCTTTCAATAACGCATCAGCTCCAATCATAATATTAACTTGTTAATGAATAACGAGTAATTAATAACATTTTTTATTAAAAAACTCAAAAAAAATTATTGCTAATTAGGAATTACTAATTCATAATTAGTTGTGATGAGTTTTGCACCTATAGACGTCTTCGAACAAATTATTAATAAGGAAATTCCTGCTGACATAGTTATGGAAACAGATACAGTGATTGCTTTTCGTGATATTAATCCAAAAGCAAAGACACATGTGTTGATTGTTCCTAAAGAAAATTTCGTGACCTTAAACGAAATTAGACGAGACAATGTTGAACAATTTGGGAAACTTTTATTGGTTGCTACTCAAGTAGCGGAAATGGAAGGCTTAGATGGATATAAATTACATATGAATGTTGGAGAAGCAGGAGGACAGATTATTCCTCATGTTCATTTACACCTTTTGAGTAAGGAGTTTAAGACTAGCTTGTAAAAAAAACGTCTGCGAGGACGTAAAACTTAAATTAGAGAAAGAGGGACTTGGCAATCTGTTTTTATTGTCCAAGAAGGCTATCTCTTTTTTTATCAGCTTGAGAGTTAGAACCTTCCGAAACATAACCATCGGCATTAAGTTCTTCTTTTGATTTCCACATAGTTTGAAGCAAAGGGATTTTTTCTTCATTTTGTCCCATAGCTACATTTGGGCTTTCGCTCCCATTTTCGGACATAACAGTATTTCCGAATTCGGTGAGTGCTTTTTTATATGGAGCGTTTAGTTCCCCTTCTTCTTTTTCAACTAATTTTAATTCTTGCGCCTCTTTTTCCTTAGAAGGAGCTATTGCGTCGGCTATATCCCCGTCACTAAGAAAAGAATATCTTCCTTTTAGTCGAGTTTCTTCAGCGTTTTCTACCTCCCAGATTTCCTTAGCAGCTTTTTTATAATTATTTACTGCTTCAGAAGGTTTCTCGGTACCATTGTTAATAGGCTCTTCTACATTGTTTTTAGTCTCAATTCCGTTAGACATTTTCTAGTTCTTTATCAAGTAGGGCAAGTTCAATTTCTTCTTCATTCTCAATTTTGTGTTCAATATACTCATATAAAGCTTTGATTTTTTTGTGAGCGTATTCTTTTTTTATCGCGACTTTTTTCTTCAAATTTTTGATGATAGCGTTTGCCTCTGCTTCCAGTATTTTTACAAGTTCTGCCTTTTGAAAATCATTCATTTTCGGAAGCTCTGACTTCCACCAAATTTTCTTTTCTGGTGATAGCGCTTTAGAGACTTCTATGAGTTCTAAGATGTAGGGGGCAGAAATATTACTACTCATCTCATTATTATATCATAAAAAAGGGAAGAAGTAAAATAAAGAATCCACGGCATGATTGTCATACTGAGCTAGGAACACAAAGAATAAACGGCGAAGTATCTCTTGTTTTTTTAGAGATCCTTCACAACATTAATTTAAGTTTGAAGTTCAGGATGACAACGTGTACATTAATATTAAATTTATATGAAACTTAAAAATCCAACTGGTAAAAAACAGATAATCTTGAAAAAGTTAGAAAAAAAGCGGATTTTTTTAGAAGATTTTTCTGAAAAAGATGTTAATTTCGAATTAGAAGTAGTTTTGGAGGGTATCAAAGCTGAAGTTGAGATCGTGGGAAGAGCGCAAAGTACGGAAAATTTTTCTAAAAAATGGGTTGTGAGAATTATTTTTCAAGGCTTAGGGCAAAAAGCATCTTTGGATTTAAAAGGAACAGCTGAGGATAATAGCTTTTTGGAGTTTGATGGGGTTGGTATTTTAGAAAAAAAATCAGAAGATTGTGAAGTAAATATTTTAGAACGTATTGTTCTTTTTGATAAAGGAAAAGGTAAATGTTTACCAGTTCTGACGGTAAAAACAGATAAAGTAAAAAAAGCTTCTCATGCCGCATCTGTTTCTCCATTTGATCAAGATCAGATTGTTTTTTGTCAGGCCAGAGGAATTTCAAAAAAGTTAGCTGAAGGTTTATTAAAAAAAGGGTTTCTTGGCGAAATCATAAATTATTAATGATGAAATTTAAAAAACTAGTATTAATATCTTTATTGCTTTTTGCTACGGCTTGTACACAACAAGCTGAAACAGAAAAATTAGAAGTTATAAAAACTCCTAATTTTATTGTACTAGAAGACGTGAAAGGACATCCTTTAGGGAAGGCTTTTTTAGGACATGAAGGGATATGGATAACTCCTGACCATCTTTACGAGGTTTCAAAAGAACTTTTTTATAAAGGTGAAAAAATTTTAGTTTTAGCTCGTGATTTTGATAAGGACCTTTTGGCTTTTAGTTTAGAGGGGAAAACAGGATCTGTTTTGGAATTATCAAATACACCACCAGATATTGGGAAAGAAATTTATTGGTTTGATAGTGAGTCAAAAAAATCAGAAATTTTAAATGTAGGAGCTGAATTTGAAGCAAAATCACAAAAAAAGAAAAATCTTTTATCTTTTGCTGGAGTTACTGTTCCCGGAGCTTCTGGTGGAGTTGTTTTTGATGAATATGGTAAAATCTGGGGAATGATAATAGGTGCCGATAGAGAAAAAAGAGAGATTTTTGCGGTTAGATCGGACAATATAATGCGATTCTTAAAAGAAATCGAAATATAATTTGACGAGGTTTACAATTATCTTAAAATTGGCTTGAATTTAATATTTATACACTTCATATGAAAAAGGATCAGAAGAAAAGCGTTATCA
>CAZBBI010000015.1:0-10751 GCA_964490135.1 uncultured Candidatus Peribacteria bacterium | reverse complement strand
TCCATAAGCTTTCCCCACAACGACGTATAAGAATTTTTGTATTTGAGTGTGAAATTATTCCTTTGTTTTTTGCTGTAAAATCTTCAACCCATTTCCATATTTGATTTTCAGATAATAGTTCGAAGTTTTCAACCCTGGCGTTTGCTAATAAAAACTTGGAAGCTTTTTTTCGCTTATCTAGTCCAGGAGAAACACAAAGAATAGAACAAGTATCCTCAAAATCTGGTAAGCGTTCAAAAAATTTAGTTTTCTGAGCTTTTTCAAAATATTCAGGACTCCAAAAATCTTCACAAATAATAAGTCGCTTTGAACCAAAAAGATTTGGAGTTAGGACGGCTCCCTCAAAAGAATTGAAATCAGATTTTCCGTCAAATTCTTCAATTTCTCCATCCGGATATTTTCCCATAAAAGCCTTTTTATAAAACTTTAAACGTTCTACCAACCGAAAGTCGTCGTCCCCGGTGAGTAGAATTAAGTTTTTGATCATTACCTACGTACTTTATGCAATATGGATAAATTGTAAAATAGGTTGAGAATAAGCTCGAAAAATTTAAACTGATTTCACATGAAAATATATTTTTTAGATCAGGGAGAGTTTGTTGGCGGAGCAGAGTGTTTTTTAATAGATTTTTTAAATTGTTTGAGTGAAAAGGATACTCAACAGGTTCGTCCGATAATTATTGGAGGAAAAAGTGATAATTATAAAGATAGATTAAAAAATAATAATATCAGAATATTGGATTTTGATTATCCACAGGTGGCTGGTGGAGTTTTTGCAAGAGTGTTGCATTTAAAGAAATTGTTTGGAGCAGCTAAGAAATTAAAAAAATTAACAAAAGGAAAAAAACAAAAACAGTTTTTTTCAAATACGCCTAGAACGCATTTTGTGATGTATTTGGCTAAAAAATTCTTTCGAATAAAAGGACGATGGATAGTAATGTTTCATGATTTCACTATCCCCAAGTTTTTAGTGCGACGTATTGCAAAAACTTCGGATATACTGATAGCTAACTCTATGGCGACTCGTAATTATTTGAGAGAAATCATTCCTGCGTCTTGTTATGACAAAATTCGTATCATTGAAAATGGAATAAATATAGAAAGTCTTCCAGATGCAATGGTGTCGCAAAAACTCGAGAAAGTCCTTGTGCTTGGGAGGATTGACCAAAGAAAGGGGCAGATTTATGCCTTGCGAGCTATTAATATCTTACAAAAACAAGGAATAGATATATCATTTGATTTCATCGGAGACTCTGTGGCAAACGATAAAAGAACGTTGAAGTATCAGCAAGAATGTAAAAGTTTCGTAGATGCGACACTATTGCAAAAAGTTAGATTCCTGCCGGAAACAAAGGAAGTGTTTAAAACTATTAATGAATATGATTTAGTTTTATTTTTGCCGACAGAACCAGAAACTTTTGGTCGCGTGGTTACCGAAGCATTAGCAATGAAAAAAATGGTCTTGAGTTTTGATCAAACTGGACCACGAGAAATTTTACAAAACTATTATTATTATCTTGGTCGGGAGGGCGTTTCCTTAAAGGAAAACCCATTTTTAGTGACGTTAAAAGATTCCAACGAATTAGCTGAAAAAATTAAATTTTTATCAGAAAACTCAGAAAGTTGCAGAACATTGAGTGAACGGGGACGAGAGTTTGTAAGTAAAAATTATAATCTTAAAGAGACAAAGAAAAGGCTGTTAGAGATATTGTGAATTTTTTAAGAATACATAGATTCTGTTGTTGCCACACCACTATCTGTAAAATGTTTTCCAAAATAATCTTTTATTTCGCCAAAAAGACTATCAGCATCTATTTTACCGGCTTGTCCTTTTTCTAATATATCGGTCACATAACTTGCGTAGTAATCGGTATCTATTTTTTTTGCAGAGGTTTTGTCTATAGGCTTTGCGGCTAAAGAAGTCTTCTCTAGGTCTTTTAACTTTTCAGCTATTACCGAACTAGTCAACAGTGCTAACTCTTTTCCAGGGGCACTATGTGAGCGTTCAAAGGAAGAAGAAACTTCGTTCCCTCTCACAAGGTCCTCACGCTTTAGATCACCATCCTTTGTTTTATCAAGATTATCGAAATTTTCGTGTTTTTTCATTTTTTTCTTGTTATCTGACCATTATACCAAAACTTTTGACAAAACACAACCCAACAGCTACGCTAGACCTACAGGGCGAGCTTGCGGCTCGTTTTTTTGTGTTTTATTTTTAAAATAAATTATTTAATGATCAAAGAAATCATCGTTCGTGGGGCAAAAATGCACAATCTTAAAAATATTGATGTGGCAATCCCACGTGATAAATTAACGGTTGTTACGGGAGTTTCCGGTTCTGGGAAATCTTCTTTAGCTTTTGATACAATTTATGCAGAAGGACAAAGAAGATATGTAGAATCTCTTTCGACATACGCACGACAGTTTCTTCAAAAACAAGAAAAACCAGAGATAGATTCTATTGAAGGACTTAGTCCAGCTATTTCAATCGACCAAAAAACGGCTCCCAGGAATCCGCGATCAACGGTGGGAACGGTAACCGAAACCTATGATTTTCTTCGTTTATTGTTTGCGAAAGTTGGGATCCCAAGAAACCCAAAAACAGGAAAAGTTTTGCAATCCCAAACTCCCGCACAGATGGCGGATATTATTGATACTTGGGACGAAGATGAAAAGTTTATGATTCTTTCTCCGGCAGTGCGAGGTAAAAAAGGGGAACATTTAGATGTTTTTGATAAAATAACAAAAGCAGGATTTGTAAGAATGAGAGTTGATGGATATATAAAAACGATAAATGAAGACATAGAACTTGATCCAAATAAAAAACATAATATTGAAATTGTTGTCGATAGATTGAGTAAAAAAGATTATAGCAAAAAAATTCAAAAATTATCAGATGGAACTATCGTTGAAGAAAAAAACGACGATAGGTTGCGGTTGATTGATTCTATTGAAACAGCTTTGAGTTTCGGAGAAGGAATAATGCTTGTTCATCGTATGAAGGACGAAAGTGATCATTTGTTTTCAGAACAATTGTCAGACCCAGAAACAGGGTTTTCTTTTCCACCGATTGAACCGAGATTGTTTTCATTTAATTCTCCACATGGAGCTTGTAATGCTTGTCATGGGCTGGGTTATCGTCTTGAATTAAATAAGGAAATTTCTATAAACGGGAAACTTTCTATTCGAGAAGGAGGAATCCTTCCTTGGGCAAGTTTAGGTAGCAATTCACAATCTTGGTATTTTTCTGTGCTAGAATCAATTGGAAAAGTTTATGGGTTTACATTGGATAAATCTATGGCGAATATTTCAGATGAAATTATTGATAAGCTTTTTTATGGATTTGGAAAAGAAGTATTTGAAGTGAATCTAAAAGGTGCGTTTTCTGGAAAAACAACAAGTACAAAATTTGAAGGAATTGTGGCTCAAACAGAAAAAAGATTTAATGAGTCAGAATCAGATTGGCTTAGGAAAAAACTAGAAGAATATATGATAGAAGAAACTTGTAAAACGTGTGGTGGAGCAAGGTTGAATCAATATGGAAGGAATGTGTTTGTGGGAGAAGAAAATGTTTTTGATGTTTGTGCTATGTCTGTTCCAGATGCAAAGATTTGGGCACAAAATATCAAGATTAGTAAACATAATAAAGAAATAATAAAACCAATTCAAAAGGAGGTAATAGATAGATTATCTTTTTTAGAAAATGTTGGACTTGCTTATCTAACTCTTTCTCGAACGGCCAATACTCTTTCGGGAGGGGAGGCTCAACGAATTAGATTAGCAACACAAATCGGATCTCAGCTACAAGGAGTGCTTTATGTTTTGGATGAACCTTCTATCGGATTACACCAAAAAGACAATGATCGTTTGATCAAAACTTTAGAACATTTGAGAGGGCTTGGGAACACAGTCTTGGTTGTTGAGCACGACGAAGACACCATGCGGGCAGCGGACCATATAGTAGAAATTGGACCAAAGGCAGGAGTGCATGGAGGTGAACTTGTATTTTCGGGTACGTTTGAAGAAATGGAAAAAGTAGAATCGGAAACTGCTGATTTTCTTTTTGGAAGAAAATCAATCCGAGTGCCGAAAGTAAGGAGAAAGCCAATTGGGTGGTTAGAAATAACTGGTGCACGAGAAAATAATCTTAAAAATGTTGATGTAAAAATTCCGTTAGGATGTTTTGTTGGAGTTTCTGGGGTTTCTGGTTCAGGAAAAAGTTCACTAATAAATCGAATTTTAGTTCCAACCCTTGCTAGAGAATTAAATCGAGCAAAAAAACCATCAGGAAAACATAAGGATATAACAGGGATTGATCAATTAGATAAATTGATTTCCATAAACCAATCAGCGATTGGTCGTACGCCACGATCAAATCCAGCTACTTATACTGGAGTATTTACTGATATTAGAGAAGTTTTTGCCGCTACTCCAGAGGCAAGACTGAGAGGATATGACGTGGGGAGATTCTCCTTTAACGTAAAGGGAGGTCGCTGTGAAGCGTGTAACGGAGACGGAATCAAGAAAATTGAAATGCACTTTCTACCAGATGTTTATGTGCCTTGTGAAGTGTGTAAAGGACGTCGGTATAACGATGAAACTTTGGAAGTAACTTATCGAGGAAAATCAATTTCAGAGGTTTTGAATATGACAATAGAGACAGCATCAAAGTTTTTTGAAAACTTTCATAATATAAAACATAAATTAGATGCGATTGTTGAGGTTGGATTGGGTTATATTCATCTTGGACAAAGCGCAACGACTCTTTCTGGAGGAGAGGCACAGCGGGTAAAATTGGCGACAGAGCTTATGAAAAAATCCACAGGAAAAACAATTTATATCTTGGATGAGCCAACAACGGGACTTCATTTCTCTGATGTGAAAAAATTGTTAACAGTTCTTCAAACCTTAGTAGATAAAGGAAATTCAGTTATTGTTATTGAACATAATTTAGATGTAATTAAGAGTTGTGATTATCTTATTGATATAGGTCCAGATGGAGGAAATTTTGGAGGAGAAATTATTGGAACGGGAACTCCAGAAGAAGTTTGTAAAGTTTCGGAATCTTATACTGGAGGATTTTTGAAAAAGATGATTGAATAGAGAAATTCAGATTTATTATTAGATGTTTTCTGAAAATGATAAAAAAAGAAAATCGTTTTACTACTAGAAATTTTGAATTTCTTCGCCGAAAAATGAAAGGAAGAAGGATTGGAGATTTTCTTTTTCTTTACGGAGATGGGCGAGGACAAACACGATTTGCAGTTGTAATTAGCAAAAAAGTTGAGAAACTAGCCGTAAATAGGAATAAATTCAGAAGACAAGTTTATGAATTTTTTCGCAAAGAAGGGTTATTGAAGTGCAATGAGTTTAATACTATATGTCTTTACAAGGGGAAGAAAATCCCTAAGAATACCGCAGAAATTTTGCCACAGATACAAAAATATATAAATTTCATTGAACGGAAAAATAGTGATAATAAAATTAATTCGTTTCCGTTAAATAATCCCCAAGGGGCCCCTTCGGGGGTAACAATTTAAGCAACATGAACAAAAACAAAACAAACTTTTTCAAATCATTCATTATTTGGTTCGCTATTTTTTATCTTGGCTTTTGGGTAATGGGAAACTTCTTCGGAAAAGACCAAACAACCTCTTCGCAAATAGAAGAAATAACAATTGTCCCGGTAGATGATGCCCCAGTGCTAGAGAATATTGCACAATTTAAGATCACAAATAATACAGCGAATCAGCTGGTCTTTAGTTCACCTTGTGGTCAGCCTGAGAATTTAAAGGTTTCGCGATTAATTAATGGAGAAAAACACAATTTGTCGGATAAATTATTTGAGAAATGCCAGGAAGATCAAATGGTTTCTAGTTTTGAGATACCACCACAAAAAACATATACGTTTGAATTAAAAACACTTAATAATTTATTGTTTTCCGAAAATGGTAAATACGTTTTGGATATGAAATTTAAAAATGGTGTTAGTGAGAAAATCATAGAATCAGAAAAAATATTATATGAAGAACCTGGGTTTCTAAGATCTCTTTTTCGTAAAATAATCTCAAAACCACTTTTCAATCTTTTGGCTTTCTTTACGAGTATTATGCCAACTAATTCACTTGGTTTATCAATTATTGCTTTAACGATTCTTATTAGAATATTGCTGTTTCTTCCGAACCAAAAAGCTATGGCGTCTCAACGGAAAATGCAAAAATTACAGCCGAAGATTGAAGCGCTTAAGAAAAAGCATGGAAAAAATCAGCAAGCACTAGCTATGAAAACAATGGAACTTTATAAAACAGAAAAAATAAATCCAATGAGTTCGTGTTTTCCAATGTTATTTCAAATGCCATTTTTGATTGGTATTTATTTTGTAGTAAGAGGCGGTATTGCCTCACACCAAAGTTACTTACTGTATTCTTTTAATAATATTGATTTATCCAATATAAATACGTACTTCTTGGGGCTTGATCTTGAAGTGCCAAATATTATAGTTTTGCCTATTTTAGTAGCTGGTGCACAATTTTTAGCGGTAAAGCTTTCATTCATTTCGGCAAAGAAAAAAGATAAAAAACAAACGAAAAAGACTCCAAAAGATGGGATGGCTGGGCAGATGGAACAAATGCAAAAAATGATGTTATACGTTATGCCTCTTATGATTGGATTTTTTACAGCGACTTTTCCTGCTGGGGTTGGAGTTTATTGGTTAACTTCTACAGTCTTTGGAATATTCCAACAAAAATTAGTAAACCATCAACTTGATAATAAGGCAGGTGTTGTGAGAAGAAAACAATAAAAAAAACACGAACAGAGTTCGTGTTTTTCTTTGTTTTGTCTAATTAAATTATGCTTGTGGCATTGCCGGAGCTGGTGGCATTTCTTCTGATTCCTCAGGAGTTACAACAGGATCCATTGCTGGAGCTGGTGGCATTTCTGCTAAGTATTCAGGAGCTTCAGCAGGATCCATTGCCTTAGCTTCAATAACTTTTTCTAACTGAGCAGACGCTGAGCCTTGGATTACTTCTCCTTTGATTTGTTCTTCGTTAGAAACTCCTCCACATGCAGATAAAATAACTGAAGTAGAGAACACTAGTGACATAATGAATAATTTTTTCATTTTTTGTTTTTATTTAATAAATATAGAATAGATCACGACACATGATAAATTTTTAATTAGAAAGCGACAAAGCTTTTGTGTTGCCAAAAACCATAAAAATAGAGAATTATTATTTTTTTGTACTTTATAAAAATGTTATACTTTAACAGATGAAATTTATTTGGAACCTTGATCCAGTAGCATTTTCCTTTCTTGGTATAGACATTCGTTGGTATGGACTGGTTTATATCTTTGGATTTTTACTGACATTGCATTGGGGATGGCACCTTTGGCAATCTGTTAATAAAAAAAAGAAAATCAAAAAAGAAAAATTCGAGAATCTTGTTTTTGGGACGTTCTTTTTTGGTGTCTTAGGAGGGAGACTTGGTGAATTTATTTTTTATTCGCCCGAGACATTTATTTATGATTTTTTTGAAATTTTTAAAGTTTGGAATGGTGGCATGTCAATCCATGGAGGAATTTTAGGAGCTATGTTGTTTGTTTTTTTCTGGGCGAGAAAGAACAAAATTTCTTTTTTTCAAATAACAGACATATTTGTAATTCCTTTAACAATAGCCTTGATGCTCGGTCGTGGGGCTAATTTTATGAACGGAGAGTTGGTTGGGCAACTAACGGATCAATCTTGGGGAGTAATTTTTCCACATGTTGATGAATATTTTCGTCATCCGAGTCAATTGTATGAAGTATTGAAAAACTTGTTACTTTTTGGGATATTGTACAGCTTATTTAGACGAAAATTATGGGAAAAAAGAGGGATACTTACTGGTATTTTCTTGATAGGGTATGGAGCTTTGCGATTTTTTATTGAATTTTTTAGAGAACCAGATGGGTGGATTTATTTTTTCTCAACAGGACAAGTTCTCTGTCTTTTTATGATTCTTGTTGGAAGTTTTATTATTAAAAAGTCTGTTAGGTAAGTTACAAGAAATTAATTTAGAAATTTAAATACTTAGGATACAAAACATCTTCTGACTTTTTAGTTTGTTTAAAGGATGTGTCTTTTAATCTTTTTTCCCTTTTCCGGACTTCAAGGTTTTTGCTTCCATCTAAAACCTCCAATGGATCATGATAAACTAACGCTTCAGTTAAAATTTCTATCTCCTCTAGCCTTTCTCTTTTTTCATAAAAATCTTCGATTTTTAGTAAAAAAGTAAGAACGGTCAAAACAGAAAGACTCCCAGATATCCAATAGAGAAAGGATAAATCAAACTGATCGTGTAAGAAAAATGAAGCAAATATAGGAAGAATTAAGGCCAGAACAACGTACATAACTATTTGTGCTGCAGAAAATCTAGTTACTTCGTAATTAATTTCTTTTGGAAATCTTTTTTGTCTGTATTCGTAATTTAAAAATTTAATACAAAAAGCATAATATTGCGTACTACGTACATACCAACCAATTGTTATCACAATGAATAATAGGAAAATTGCCAATTTCCACATAATTAAATTATTTTCAATTTCATGTGGGAATGGTGTTAGGAAAAAGAAAAAGGTAAGCAGTAATATAGAAAAAAAACTACCACCAAACATATCTTTTTGGTGTCGCATTTTTTCATAAAAATGTAGAAGCCACTGTCGATCCTCAAACTTGGTAACTGAAAATGCTTTCATTTTTTATTTTTTATTTCTTCTTATTTTATCATAAGCTTAGAGGAAAAACAAATTATCTTATTTTTTCCAAAACTTTTCGAACCTTTCAAAAAAGATTTCAAGAGTTTCCATTCCTTCGGCATAAGTAATACGAACATGAGATTTTCCTTTTGTGCCGAAGGCACTACCTGGGATAATTGCACACTTTGCTTCTGATAAAAGCTTTTCACAAAACTCAACATCAGAAAGACCACTAGCTGAAATATCTGGAAAAAGATAAAAAGCCCCTTCTGCCTTTGAGCAAGGAATTTTTAATTTTTTTAATTTTAAAAGACAGAAATCTCGTCGTTTTTTATACGATTCATGCATTTTTAATACTTCTTTTTCACCTCTTCTGAGTGCTTCAATGGTGGCAATTTGAGAAATAGAGCTGGCACACATTGCTGAATATTGATGAATTTTATTCATCGCTGAAATCATAGCACTGTTTCCACACGCCCACCCAATACGAAAACCAGTCATAGCATGTGATTTTGAAACACCTCCAAATAATATTGTTCGATCAATCATATTTGGAATTTCTAAAAAACTTATATGTTTTTGTTCAAAAGATAATTCGGCATAAATTTCATCGGAAAGCACTATCATGTCTTTTTTTTCTGCAAAATCTGCAATAAGTTCTAACTCTTTTTGTGAAAAAATATTTCCGATTGGATTTCCCGGGAAATTAAGCACTATTGCTTTAAATTTTCCTTCTAGTGTTTCTAGTTCTTTAATATTTAATGGATCATAAAAAACAGGAACACCTCCAGCTAAACGCACTAAACTCTCATAACAAACAAATCCAGGATCAGGAATAAGGACTCTGTCACCTGTATTTAAAATCGCCCTAAAAACTAAATCCATTCCCTCTGAGACACCATTTGTGACCAAGACTTCTTCTTTGGGATCATATTTATGGCCAGTTTGTAAATGATGATATTTTGATATCTCTTCACGTAATTCAAAAAGTCCCGCATTTTCTGAATAAGAAGTAAATCCTTTTTCTAGCGCAAAAATTGCACTTTCACGAATATGCCAAGGGGTTGAAAAATCTGGTTCGCCAACTCCTAAGGAGATTACATCATCGCCTGCATTTATAACTAGATCAAAAAACTTCCGAATCCCACTGGGAGGAATTGTTTGAACGAGGTCTGACAAATATTTTTTAGACATTAGGCGGAAATCGGTAATCGAGACTTTTTAGGTTCTTTTTGTAAAATTTCACCATCAATTTTATAACTTTTCATAAAAAAAGATGTTGCAGTTGATTTAACTCCCTCCATAGGCGCTAAAACTTCAGTAACAAATCGTGAAATTTCTTCTATAGAATCTCCTTGAATTTTTACACACAAATCAGCTCGTCCAGAAATTACACTTACTCCTAAGACTTCTGGAAACCTGGCAATTCGCATGGCAATACGGTCAAATCCAAACTCTCGTTCGGATCGGCACTGGATATCGATAATAGCTCGTTTTTTCATTGTTTAAATCATAAACGGCTGAAAGTATTTTATCAAATTTGATTTTCCTAAACTATAAGATAAACTTTCCACAATGAATTATACAACTGACGATTTGCGAAAAAAATGGCTTGAATTTTATAAATCAAAAAATCATGAAATTATTCCATCTGCGGGAGTAATTCCTGAAAATGACCCAACAGCACTTTTCCATAACTCTGGTATGCACCCACTGGTTCCATATCTAATGGGGGAAACGCACCCAAAGGGAGTTCGACTAGTTAACTCACAAAAATGTATTAGAACAGGCGATATAGACGAAGTAGGAGATGCAACTCATCTGACTTTCTTTGAAATGCTTGGTAACTGGAGTTTGGGAGATTATTTCAAAGAAGACCAAATAGCGTGGTCGTTTGAATTTCTAACAGAAGTATTAGAATTGCCATTAGAGAAATTGGCTTGCTCTGTTTTTGAGGGAGATGCAAACGCACCTCGTGATGAGGAAGCCGCTAGTATTTGGGAAAACGTTGGTA
>CAZBBI010000014.1:0-10815 GCA_964490135.1 uncultured Candidatus Peribacteria bacterium | reverse complement strand
AGGCAGTTTAACTTTTTCTATGTTTTTTTGTATTTTCGTATCTAGAGATTTCTCATCGTCACTCCAAATAAACCAAACAGTAATAACAATCATCCCTATAAGAATAAGACCTTTTATCGTTCCCCAAGCTATCCGATGTAATACCCAAAACAAATCTCCATCATTTTCAATAATCAAAGAATCATCAACTTCTTCCTCATCTGAAATCACAGATACAGCTTTTTCTTCTGTCGTTTTTTGAGCAGAAGAAACTTTATTTTCGTCTTTAGATGCTTTTTGAGGGGCTTCCATCGCTTTATTATACCATAATTACAAAGAAAAATAAAGCTCCTTTCCTCTCACTCCCCCGTCAATCTCCCCTTCACTAAAAACCAACTCACCTCCTACAAATGTTTTCTCCACTCGACAAAGAATATCAAAGCCCCCAAATGGCGACCATTTTGATTTAGAGAAGAATTTTTCAGGATTAATTTGGCCCTTATAAGTTGGGTCAATTAAAACTAGATCGGCATCAAAGCTGTTTAGTATTTGACCTTTTTTGTCTGAAATATGAAATTTTTCAACAACATTTTTTGATGTCATTTTGGCTAATTTTTGCAAATTCCAGTCTCGTTTTACAAATTCAGTAAAAAGTAATGGTAAAAAGGTCTCTACTCCTGGAATTCCAAGTGCTCCTTTTTCTTTTTCTTCCCAAGTATGAGGAGCATGATCTGTAGCAAAAAAATCGATTGTCCCGTCTTCTACCCCTTCCCACATCGCTACTAAATCTGCTTCTGTCGCTAAATCTGGTTTCATACAACAAATTGCTCCATATTTTTCTCGTTCTTTATCCGTGAGAAATAAATGATGTGGACAAACTTCAACAGTTATTTTTTCTTTTGCTTCTGGTTTCTTTTTCATTTCTCGAACCAGTTCTATCTCTGAAGCCAAACTAGCATGACATAGATGAATTTCGCATGGATACCCTTCTTCTTCCCATATTTCCACCGCTCGAAAAAACGTCTCTCCTTCGGCATGAAGGGATACTTTTTTCCCAACTTGAAAAACTTTTCGCCAAGACGTCTCATCATCCATCTTCAAATTCCCAGTAGTGGCATTGAGGTAAAGTTTAGTTCCTGGTATATTTTTAGCTTTCTTTATTTCTTCAATATTATTAGGCCCAGCTCCAAAATAAAGCCCAAAATTCACCAAAGAATTTTTGCGCGCTAATTGTCTTTTTTGTTCTAAAATTTCAGTTGTAAAAGTCGCTGGCATCGTGTTTGGCATATCAAAGAAACTTGTTACCCCACTACTAGCTGCCGCCTTTGATCCAGTACAAAAATTTTCTTTATGCTCAAGTCCAGGTTGTCTGAAATGCACATGCGGATCAAAAAATCCTGGCATTAAAATTTTCCCTGTCCCATTAATTTCATTAAAAATTCCCGTTTCAGAATTTTTTAAAGAAATTTTTCCATTTTCAATAAAAACATCACCAATCAGGTCTTGATCTGCGTCAATTATTCGTATGTTTTTGATGAGGTAATTAGTCATATTATTTTAAATTAAGCGCCCTTGCAATCAACGCCATTCTAATTGGAACACCGTTTTGTGCTTGTTCAAAATATTTCGCTTGTGGCAATTTATCTACTTCTTGCGTAATTTCTGTTACCCGTGGAAGTGGGTGCATCAAAATTGCATTATCTTTCATTTTACCAACATTTTCTGGTGTAAAAATAAAAGAATCTTTGCATTTTTCGTAATCACTAGCGTCTTCAAATCGTTCTTTTTGAATTCTAGTATCATAAATTACATCAGCAGTTTCCAATATTTCATCATTCAAGCAATTAAACTTCCTGTCCCCTGTTTCTAAATATTTATCAGGAACCTGCATTTCTGCTGGTGCGACAAAACTAATATTCACATTTTTGAAATTTCTTAATATTTGAGTCAGAGAATGAACAGTTCGTCCGTATTTCAAATCTCCAACCATAACTGCATTCATCCCCGCTTCTAAATTAAAATGTTTTGAAATTGTATAAAGATCCAACAATGCTTGAGTTGGATGTTCAGCCGATCCATCACCTCCATTCAAAACTGGGACTCCTGCATAATCTGCCATAGTTTGTGCATCTCCAACATTTTTAGAACGAATCGCAATGATGTCCGAATACCCACCAACAATCTGAGCGGTGTCAGATAAAACTTCTCCTTTAGTAATGGAGGAAAATGTCACATCTGTTTCCGAAATTATACTTCCACCTAACCTCAACATCGCTGTCTCAAAACTTAATCTAGTTCGTGTCGATGGCTCATAAAAAAGTGCTGCCATTATCTTACCTTTTGCCAGATCAGAACTTCCATTTTTAATAATTTTTTCCATTTCAACGGCCTTAGCCATAATTGCTAATAACTCTTTTTTATCAAATTGCGATGCCGCCAGTACGTGTTTCATTGCTAAAAAGTATATTAATAAATCTAAAGTTGACAAGTGTTAGTCTTTTCTTAGTATCGTTTCACATTATCTCTGCTTTCCGGCTCAAGTCACGCAAATGCGAGACGCCGAGAAAAGCGATTTCTTAATCAATATATAATGATTGCAATAGTAAAAATTGGCGGACACCAAGCCCTCGTTGAATCTGGTGAACAAATCGAAGTTGATAAAATCAACACAGAAGAAGGTAAATCTATCGAACTTGAAACACTTTTAATTTCTTCAGCTGATGGTTCTGATGCTCAAATCGGAGCACCATTGCTAGACACAAAGATAAAAGCGAAAGTTATAGAACACGGAAAAGCAAAAAAAATTCGTGTTTACAAAATGAATCCGCGAAAACGATACCGACGGACTCAAGGACACAGACAAGATTATACTATATTAGAAATTGGAAAAATTGGTACAGCTAAAAAAGCAACACCAAAGAAAGCTACTGAAGCAAAAGAGAAACCAGTAAAAAAAGAAACTGTTGCTAAAAAACCAGCAGCAAAAAAAGCTACAGATAAAAAATAGTTGAAAATTTCAGTAATTAGAGGTAATTTAATAAAGAACCCTAATTACTGATTTTTTTTATCCAAAAAATTATGACAGATAAAGATATGACTCCGACAAAAGTTAAGGTGAATGATCCAAAAATTGATCCAGCTAATGCTAAGAGTATGAAAGTTTTCATGAAAATTCCTCACAAAGGAATTGAAGATAATACCGCACGAGCCCTTATGGGGTTCTATATTATTTGGAGTTTTGAAAAAAATCTTGCTGATTTTAATTCTCCAAAAATTGATCTTGAATTGGTAAAAAAACTTCATGGAAAAAGTATTACTATCGCTGATTTCGTGAAAGATTCTTTAAAAGATGAAATTAGTTCAAAGCTTCTTCTCGAAAAAGCTGATTCTTTTTCAAAATATTATTTTGACTGGAAATACATCGCAGACTGTAAATCTTTATGCGGAGACAGCATTGAAGCCTCTTGGGAAAATTATGCTAAAGTAAAAACTAAAATTCAAGACCGTTTTTCTTCTTGGTCACAAGATCCGCAAGGAGCCCTTGATGAGAAACTAAAAGAAACTAATCCAGATGCTAGAGCTGGTCAATTAGGTACTAGAAACGGTAATATTTTCGTAATTCCTCCACATCCAAATACTACCTTTGATGAAGCGAATTTCCTTACTCTTCTTGAAGGATCTATTTCTCTTACTATAGAAGAGAAACAGCGTGTAATAGATGCTATTCCTCGATTAAAAATTGAGCAAGTAGATGAGTTACTCTCAATCTTTACAGAGGAAAAACAAAAATTCTCTGAGCTAGAGAATGAGTTTTCTGATGATGTAAAAAAATTAAAAGAAGAACGAGAACGAGAAATAATAAGAACCGAAGAGAAAAAAGAAGAGCTAACTGAAACTGAAGGTGATCAAGATGAAGCAGCCAAGATAAAAAAAGAAATGGGGTTGTAATTAATTAATTTTGTAACGTTTCACGCATTCTATCGTTACATAATTTGAATGGTTACTTCTTAAACCATTAATTATAAACCAATATTTATGAGCTTTGACGATTTAAAACGCAAACTAAATTTATTTTTTATTTCGGTATCTGCGCCAATTGATAATGATTTAAAACAAAAAATCAAAATTCAAGTAACAGCTAGTTTTGCTAGACAAAAAAACAAAAAGATACGAGCGGTGCTAGCCCTTTGGCGGTATCGTTTTTCTTTTGCTTTTTCATTATTTTTGATCGTAGGAAGTCTTGGGTTTTTACAATCTTCAGTAAGGGATCAACAATTAATTGCAGGAGAAATTAAACCAACAAATGGACCAATTGAAATTATTCGTGGCGAAGAAAGTTTCTTTGTAAAAGACCCCATACAAGTATTTGTTGGAGATATAATTAAAACTGGAAATCATGGAGAAGCACAAATATCAATCCCAAATGAGTTTGTAACAATTGCAAAAAACAAAACTCAGTTTCGAATAACAAATAAAAAAGCTTTGTTCTTAGATAAAGGGAGATTAAACAATAAAGCTTTAGGTGGTGTTGAAATTGCAACTGATCGTGGATTTGTAAAAAGCACTCCAGGAAGCCATTTTGATGTTGTAGTTTCTGAAACAGGAGAAACCGAAATATCTCCACAAAAAAACATAGTACAAGTTTTTGATTTATGGAATGGAAAAACTTCTGTATCTGCTGGAGAAGTAATAAATCTCTATAGTGATACTCAAGTAACAGATACCAAGATACCAGATGATTTAAATTTATCTAATTCTCAAATAAGTGCGATTATGGCAAAACTTGCCATATCAAGAAGTAAAATCCTGACTGGAGTTGAAAAAAGCATTGCACATGATAATAAAAAGGCTCGTTCTGATTTTTATTCAGCAGAAAAAACTTTTCGTTCTATAGTTCAAGTTTTACAAACTTCTCGTGAAATGGAAATATCACGAAGAAAAAACTTAACAGATATTTCTGTAAATGATGTTTATCCTTCAATGGAGACAAGAATCGAAAATCCTCAGTTACTAGCAGAAATAAAGTCTATTGAGACTCTTTTTGCCATTCTGACAGAGAATAAAGGGCGCATAGCTTTTTCTTCTAAAAACACAGGAGTTGAAGAATTCGACCGTTATGTAACACTTAAGAATCTAATTTCTCTTGGAACCGATACTCAGCAACAAATCACAAAACCTTTACTACAAAAGTATGTTGTAAACTTTTTGCGAAAAACACAAAACAACGAACTTCGTATAGAACAAATCGCCTCATTAAATGAGGAGGTAAATAAACTTCCTAAAAACGAAGTTGCTCGTGAATTCCTTGAAAACACACAAATACTTTTTTCTCCAGAACTTGGTGATATTTTAGGAGAAAAAATCGAACGATATTTCTAATAAAACAAACACGCCAAACTAAAAACTTGTCTCCCCCTGAAGGGCGACTTTTTAGCAGGTATAAAATAAATAGAATTATAACAAAAAAACAAATAAGATTATTTGTTTTTAAGTTTTAATTCGTTATTAGTTTAAACTATCCCCAAGGATTTTCTTTTGGTGTAACAGCTAAGTATTTACGTCCTTTTGCTCTTCGTCGAGCGATCACTCTTCGTCCAGATTTTGTCTCCATCCGTGCACGGAATCCGTGAGTTCTCATTCGTTTACGCCATCGTCTTTTAGCAAGCATTGTAATTTATTTTAAATTAATCTTCAAGAACTTATTCCCTAGGATTTTTTTGTCAAGAAAACTTAAAAATTCAATTCCATAAAATTATACAATAAATATACTGCCCATGATCTTATAAAAACAACCTCATGAAATTAGACTTTTTTGCTCCAAATACCGCTGACTTATTAGCAAAACACAAAATCTCTTTAACTGTCGAAGAAGCTAAAGATATTCAAACACAATTAGGACGACCGCTAACACTGACGGAAGCAGTAATTTTTGGAATTCAGCTTTCTGAGCATTGTAGTTATAAAAGTTCTAGAAATTTCCTTAAATCATTACCTACAACTGGAGAAAATGTTGTCCTTGGACCATCCGAAGACGCTGGAATTGTAAAGGTTTTTGAAGAGGGCGGAGAAAAATATTGTATTGCTGTGGGACACGAATCTCACAATCATCCTAGCCAAATTGTTCCTTATGAGGGAGCTGCAACTGGGATTGGTGGAATCGTACGAGATATTTTATGTATGGGAGCTCGTCCGGTGGGAGTCCTTGATCAATTAAGACTTGGAAACCCCGAACAAAATTTACAAAAAAACATAGCTACTGGAGTAGTCCAAGGTATCGAAGGATACGGGAACCCACTTGGTGTCCCAAATCTTGGTGGAGATGCTTATTTCGATAGCGGGTTCGATGAAAACTGTTTGGTAAATGTAACTGCTTTTGGCGTTTTGAGAGAATCGGATTTAATTCATTCTTTTGTTCCCCAAAATGCTGCTGAAGAAAAATGGGATTTAATTCTAATTGGAAAACCAACTGATAATTCTGGATTTGGTGGAGCAAGTTTTGCTTCCGGGAGTTTCGAAGAAGATGATGATTTAGAAAGCAAAAAAGCCGCAGTCCAAGAACCAAATCCTTTCCTAGAAAGACATCTTATTGCTTCGACTTTGGATTTATTCAAAAAATTAAAAGAAAATGGTGATTATGAAAAAATCGCTTTTAAAGATCTTGGTGCAGGTGGAGTGCTTTGTGCAACTGTAGAAATATGTGAACCAGCTGGATTTGGTGCTGAAGTGAATTTAGACAACCTCCATACTGTTGGGGATTATCCTCCTCATGTATTTGCTTGTAGCGAGACGCAAGAACGATTTTGTTTCGGATGTCATCCCGATATGACTCAGTACATCTTGGATCATTACAACAAAACTTGGGAACTTGGAAAAGTTGCTGAGAACGCAGGAGCTTCGTTGGTCGGGAAAGTTCGAGCTGATGGTCAATATATTGTAACCATGAACGGAGAAGTACTTTGTGACGCTCCAGCGAGTCTTATTACCGAAGGGATTTTGTACGATCGTCCGTATACGTTGCCTACCATAAAAGAAAAGAAAACAAATGTTTCTTTCATAGACGGAGAAATCTGTTTTAACTAATTGAATCAGGCAAGTTAAGCTGCGCTAACTTTTGCAGGAGAGATAACCATATCTTTGTATTTCCATCCCGCTTCAAGTGTTTCAGCGATTGTCCCCTTTTCTCCTTCTACCGCCATTAAGACTTCGTGTAAATCTGTATCTAAATTTTCTCCCTTTTGGGGTTCTATTTTTTCAAGTCCTTCTTTCGTAAGTTGATCAAAAAATTGCGAAACAACTTTTTTGGCATCATCATCTGAAGTGTTGGCAACTCCCAATTGTAATTCTAAAAATCTCGGCAAAAATGATTTAATAAAATTCCCAACAGAAATGGATGACCATTTCCTGCGATCTTCATCTGCTCTTCGTTGAAAATTCTGCAAATCAGCTAAAGCTCGAAGTTTTGCATTTTCTGCGTCTTCTGCTTTATTTTGTAGTTCTAAAATCTGAGTCTCTAGTTCTTCAACTTTTGATTCAATAGCTGATTGCCCCAGGACATCCTCTCCCCCTACGGCATTTACCTTATCCTTCGGTGCCTGTTTTTTCTTTGTCATCATGACCGAATATAAGAAAAATTTATAAAAACTCAAATTTATACTAACCGACTAAAATAATCTTGATATATTACACCCCCTCCATCGCGACTAAATCATCATATTTCTCACCTAACCGGTAAAGATATTTCAAATACTGTTTAACGTCTTTAGATAGTCTTTTTAAATGATCACGATGTGTTACTTTTTGAGACATTAGTACTTCAAGAACCCTTTGTGATACTTCATGCTGAATTTCATTTTTGATAATATCTTGTTGTTCCTTTGGAACTCGTTTAAGCATAAAAAACAATTTTCGTGCTAAACTTTCATCTCTTCCAAATAAAATATTTAAAATATCCGGAATAGCTGCTTCTTCCCCTAATTTTGTCAGTGCTACTAACGCATGCAATCGCAACTCTTCGTCTTTAGAATGAATAAATTCAAATAACTGAGATTTCCATTGTTGTCCTTTTATTTCTCCTATGGCATAAATAGCTGCAATTTTAGACTCTTTATTTTCTATAAGTAATGATTCAATAATTTCAGAAAGGAAAATCTTGTCTTCAAATTTCCATAAAGCAATAATTGCATAACCTTTTAGCTTAGAATCTTTTCCTTCCAGATATTCACGAACATAGTATCCCATTTCCGGATCATCAAAAACCTCTGCCGCTGATCTCAAACAAATAGCTTGAAGCTCAGGATCTTCTTGTTTCAATGTTTCCAAAAAATATGGTGCAACCTTATGCGTTGGCAAGTGTGCAAAAATATTCATAACTACTAGTTTGCGCGTATGGCTATGATTTGTTTCTTCAAATATTTCACTTAAAACACGTAAAAGATGATGCTGAGAAAACGCATGTTCTTCCCAGTAGGTACGAAGTTTTTTTAGTTTCAAAAGTGATTCTAAAATTTGAATCTTTGTTTCCCTGTTCAACTTTTTGTCACCTAAAAGCTCCAAATAAGCATGAACTGCTTTGGGATTGTTTATTTGTGAAATAGTTTTAATTATTTTTTCTTGAACAATAGGATGAGTGTTTTTTTGCAACAATTCATCTGCCAAAATAAGAACTCCTTTTTCTCCGTGACCTTTTTGTGCGAGGACCTCAACTGCATGCAATTTAGCCGAAATATTCTGGCTTGATTGCAAATTTTTCTGAGAAGTATGAGTAAATCTTGATTTCAATAGAATTATCAGTCCAAGCAAGATACCTGCAAAAACTGCCATCATAATAACTGAAATATGGTTATCATAATATTTCAAGACAAGAAGCAACAGTACTGCAAAGATTACCCCCACTGGCTTAACAAATCCTTCGAAAAAATGACGAACCGATTCTCTATGTCTTTCTTTAATAGAATAAAATGATAAATGATATGGCGCTTCAAACAAGGAATGAAATCCATGCTGGAAACCTCTTAAATAACTCATACTAAATCCTCCAAAAACAACCAAGGTGATCATTCCCAAGAATCCAGCAAAATAAACCCCCATTGTGTTTATGATCCCTATTCTTTCTAAAAACTTACTATTGAAAAACAACTGAACAATTAGCGTTAAGACTCCAAAAACTAAACTCAAAAATCCTAAATCATGAGCCACCGTATCATGAACGAAAACTTTACTTTTAATTTCTGTCGCAGTTTGAACAATTTCATGTCCGACTTCTTTTATTTTTGGTAACGCGTCACGAAAAACATTAGTTTGTAAATGTTTCGTATTTATCATTTTAGATACTTCCGTATGCGGTTTAGCATGTTCTTTAACTGATTTAATAAACTCAAATTCTACCATAGAAAACAAAGCAGCTTGAAGCAATACAACCAAAGTCATAAGTTTTAAAAAAGGTACTCTTTTTATTACTGAAAAGTTTTTTAAAATATTGTTTGAAACTTTTATGTTTTCTTTGTGTAACACTGGTATCTCTTTAAGAATATTTTTTTCAGTAACTATCAAAATAAATATTCCCATAAGTGGAATTAACCAAAATGCCAAAAGTGTTTCTGTTGGGAAAAAATCCAATAACCATAAAAACAAAATTGCAGAAACTATTGTTCCAATCGTCAGTGACGACTCTAATATTGGCATAATTTTTTGTGCTTCCTTGGGTGAAAAAAGTGATTCATTTTTACGTAAAATAGCGATTCCTAGTTGTGAAAAGAACAAATCTTTGGCCAGCAAAGCTGCTGTAAAAAACACTAATGGAATATGCCTAAATATTGTGGCAATACAGACTAAAATAATACTTCCAAGTACGGCTGTAGATAAAAAAGAATTGTTCTTTGTTTTAAGAAAGAAGTAATTTGCAAAAAAACTTCCAAACAAAAATAACACCGCATCTCCCAGCAAAAGCCATAAGATATTATCAATAGTAAAAATATCAATAAAAATTGCTGTCACAATTGTCCAAGCAAAAACAAATCCTACTTGAAACAAAAAGCGAAGATACCACATGAATCGTACACGTTGTAACTGGTGTACTGCAATATTTAATTTTTTAGCAATTTGAATCATTGGTTTATTTTTATGGTTTATATTTAATGCATTTTACCATATTTTTGAAGAAAAATCAATACAAATAACGCATAACGAATAACGTATAACGTATAATCGGAATTGAATGATTTTTTAGTCATTATTCATTACTAATTGTTTATGGAAGAAGGCCTCTTGCTGATATTACTTTTATTTCTTTCTGGATTCTTTTCTGGCGCAGAAATCGCAATTTTTTCACTAAGTGCTGAAAAAATTCAAGCAATCAAGAACAAAACACATTCTGATAAGATTTTGAGAAAAATACAGAGACTAGAACTTTTAAAGGCTGATTCTGAAAAATTACTGGTTACTATTCTCATCGGAAACAATGTTGTAAATATAGCTTCAGCAGCAATCGCCACGATTATGGCGACTAATTTTGCTATAAAAAATGGTTTTACTGACAACCAAACCATGATTATTGGAATTGTGACGGGGATTATGACCTTTTTGATCCTGCTTTTTGGAGAAATTATTCCTAAAAGTATTGCACATAAATATGCCCTAAAATTTTCACTTTTCATTGCGCCTATTTTGTCTTCACTGCAATTCATACTCTTCCCATTAGTTATTCCCTTAGCTCTTTTGACAAAGAAATTTGGAGGTGAAAAAGAAATCAAACACGGACTGAATGAAGATGAATTAAAAGCTGCTTTGGAGTTATCAGAAAAAGATGGAAAAATCGATGAAATGGAAAAAGAGTGGACA
>CAZBBI010000013.1:0-11071 GCA_964490135.1 uncultured Candidatus Peribacteria bacterium | reverse complement strand
CATAATCTTGTGTTTTCATGAAATTCGTCCCAACTAAAACCCCATCACAAATATTTTTTATTTTTTCAATTTCATCTAAATCTTCAAGTCCGGATTCTGCTACTCGCACAATCCCTTCTGGGATCAATGGCAAAAGACGCTGAAAATTTCCTAAATCAATCGATAAATCTGAAAAATCACGACTATTTACTCCAATAATTTTGGCTCCAGACTCGATCGCTATTTTTATTTCATTCACGTCATGAGTCTCTACTAAGCAATCCAGACCAAATGATTCTGCGTATTGTCTAAACTCTCGAAGTTTTTCATCCGTTTTAAGCACTGATGTCATAAGTAAAACTGCATCTGCTCCAAAAATTCGCGCTTCTTTTATTTGTGATTTTTCAATTATAAAGTCTTTCCGTAAAACAGGAATTTCAGAT
This sequence comes from uncultured Candidatus Peribacteria bacterium, assembly GCA_964490135.1. Taxonomy (GTDB): domain Bacteria; phylum Patescibacteriota; class Gracilibacteria; order UBA4473; family UBA4473; genus JALWQU01. The sequence continues at coordinate 10,649 of CAZBBI010000013.1, read as the reverse complement.
GTTGCAGATATTTTTTTCAAATCCTCTAATCTTCCGCCAAAAAAATGACTATCGGTTAAACAAGAAATTGCCATTGCTCCATTTTTTTCATAAATTTCTGCAATTCTTCCTACGTCCGCATTCGAAAAGATCTCTCCCTTTGACGGTGATTTCTTCTTAATTTCTGCAATAACTTTAGGCCAAAAATTTTCAGAATTTTTTAAAAATTTTATAAAACTTTTATCAGATTTTTGCGGATTCATAGATTTATATTTACAGTCTAGTCCTAAAATTTCCGCTTTTTTGTAATTGATTATTTTATCTAAAATATTCATTTAATTTTGTTATAAAAAGTTATTAAAAATTCATCAGTCATCCCTGCAATATAATCACAAACTCTTCTTGTTGGCTTTATGTCAGACAAAAAATCATTGGGAATTTTGTCTTGGTTTTTATATAAAAAATCGAAGACCCTCATGATAATTCGCTCTCCATTTTTGGTCATTTCTTTTACTTCCGGCGAAAGATAAAAATTTTGAAATAAAAAATTTTTTAATGTTTTAAATTTACTAAAAAATTCAGTATTAAAATACACTATTTTGTGTTTTGATTTTTGGACGTCTTCTAGTGTTTTAATATCATACTTTTTAATATTTATCTCAGTATCTTCTATAATTTGTATCAATAAATGACGAATAATACGACGTATTATGGCTGATCTATGCTTTTTTTCTGATTTTGGCAAAGTATCTATGCCATTAGCTGTAATTTCTATACTTTCTAAATCAGAAATTGTAAAAAATCCACCACGAAGTCCATCTTCCAAATCCGCTGAAAGATAAGCAATCTCATCTGAAATATCGACTAACTGTGCCTCTAGGTGAGGAGAATAGATACTTTGTTTGGCCGGTCTATCAAAAAAAGTTTCATGTTTTTGAATTCCTTCCAATACCTCCTGACTAAGGTTTAAGCCTGGAAATTCAAGATACCGACGTTCAAAATTTTCTACCACACGAAGGCTTTGCTTATTATGATCAAAATTAGAGCCAAGTGCTTTCATTTTTATGTCTAAAGTTTTTTCCCCAGTATGTCCAAAAGGAGGATGCCCTAGGTCATGAGCCAACGCGATGGCTTCAACTAAATCTTCATTTAGCTTTAGTTGTCTGGCCAGATCTCGTGCTATCTGAGAAACTTCTATCGAATGATTAAGCCGATTTCTAAAATGGTCTCCATATTGTGGGCTAACAACCTGCATTTTCCCCTGTAGTCTACGAAAACTAGTAGTATGAATGATACGATCTCTATCCCTTTGAAAAGGCAGCCGATTAGGGTCTACTTGTTCTTCATATTTACGTCCAGCACTCTTTTTATTTGTTTGAGCATAAGAAGCTAAATACTTATCAGCATTTTTTAAAAGGGTTTCTCCATCAAGTAATATTTTCATGATACAATCATATCTATTTATTAAATTTTCTCAAAAATGGTTTGCTCTAGATTTTTATTATCATTAAACTAATAAACGATGAAAGATGATTCTTTTGGCTTCGACGTTGAACAATCAAAAGAAATGAATGCCGAACAAACTCGTAATTCTATAATAACTGATATTGAAAATTATTGGGGACATGAGTGTTTAGCAACTTCAGCTTCATTTACTTTAACACTTTCTTAAAAATGGCAAAAAGAGTATTAAGATCTCAGGAAGACTCTTTTTTAGATCAATTTTTTGATTTACTGTCTTTGGTTTGGAGTTTTTTATTAGAGTATCAGATACAAATTTTTGTTATTGCGTGTGTTGTCGCACTAATAACTTGGTTTATAAAAAGAAATAAAAAGAAATCTTCTGAAATAAAAAAAATATGGATTTTTACTTTGTTTTTTCTTACGAAAAGACAAATGATGCTACCCTTAGTAGTTTCTTTGGCAAAAAAAGATGATATTTTAGATGAGGAAGTCAGAGAGAGACTTTTGACAATTCGTGATCGTTGCCGTGATGTTTCTCTGAAAAAAGATCCAATCATTCGTTTAGAACTTGAACAACAGGTATCAAAGATCCTCTTTTATTATTTTACTAACCTGGAGGAAGAGGGAAAAATTAAAAAAGGAACAAAATTTGAAAAAATCGTAAAAGATTTGGAATTTATTGATGCCAAATTAGTTCAACTACAATTTGTTTACAATCGAGAATCCGATAAATGGAATAACACCGTTACCAATCCACTTATCGGTTGGCTTTATTCTATATTGCGATTTCATCCTTTTGAGAAATTTGAAATTCCAAGATAATAAAAAACAGCCTTTCGGCTGCTTTTTTAGTCCTAAGGGGCTCCCTTTGGGATTAATAGTTAATGAATTATCTTCGTCCGATTCTATACGGAGTATCAAAGTATTTTCCCATATCTTCCTTACACACTCTTGGTGCTCCTTGTAAAAGTCTCAAGTTATTAAATCTATTATTTAGAACATTTTCTTCATCAACCTCACAAGGAATATATTTCCTAAGGCTCTTTGTTGATCTCTCATGTACTACCGCTTGCATTTCTGGTGTTATCCCTGCTACTCCTTGCGAGTCTCTTCTGTTTGGATCATAGCTTCCATGTCGCATTGTATTTTGACCTCCGCCGCTAGACTGAAACCCGTAAACCCCACCTATAATCGTGTCTCCGTTCCCTACGCTTGCAACTAGGAATTCTGTAAAGTGATCTACCTCAAATGAACAGATTCCATCTGCAATAGTACATTCTATTTCATATGTCCAATCTACTCCATTTTGACTTGAATAAACTTTCCTTATTCCTGTTCCTGATACCGGAATAGAAATACTTACTGGACTAGAAAACCTTAATGCTTCTCCAGACACTCCAACTGAGATTCTTTTTTGAGGAGTAACCCCTGACGGTAAATTTGTTACAGGCGGCAATCCCAAAACTTTAGGTGCTTCTAATTGCCCAGCCCAACTTGACCCTCCATTGTTTATAATTGTTCCTCCTGGCATAACAACTCGCAATCCATCTGTTACTCCTGGAATCGCTATTGCCGGCTCCAATGTTATCTGTGCTGAAAGCTCATATTCCCCTCTTGCAAAATCAATTGGAAGCGAAATATCTTCTGTATATGTTTGTGGTATTAATAACTCGGTTGCATCCTTAATTCCGAACTTATCTGGAAAGACATTAAATATTGAACCTTCTAGTGCGTCATCCATAGATAATCCTGATCCTGAATCTAAATAAACACCTGATCCTGATACCAAATACATTCCATCTACTAATAATTGCATATCACCAATAGTCTCTGATGCTGATAGAGTAATATCAACTTTAACTCTTTTTGTCTCGCCTGCTCCAATTAATAAACTTGTAATATCGTTATCAAAACTGAAACCTGAACCACTAAATGTCATTTCCTCCATATTAACAACACTACCAAATCCACCGGAATCAATTCCCGCAATAATAGCATCTGTTTCGTATCCATTTATAATATCAAATTCTAATAAAGTATTACTAGTGCCTGTATTTATTCGAGTTCCATCTGCAATCGTATCAACTCTTTTAAGAAATAGAACTCCAATTGGATCAGCTCCAACAAATTGAAGAGATGTTATAATACCTATACCTATAGCAATGAAAGCCGTTAACAATGATTTTTTCATGAGTTTTTTTTACTTATAAATCAGATCATTATAACATGGATTCAACAAAAAAACAATTTAAAAAAATTAGTTGAATAAAGATATTAAAAAACTAACCTTCATGTAAATGATGTCTAATTTACACGATTCCAAAAATACCATATCTAGTGGTAAGGTTAAACGTGGTAAAAAAAGAATTAGAACACACGTAAATCCGCTTTCTATTTTAAAAGAACATTCTTTTGATGGATTTGGTAACAGTAAGTCTATATTTGTAGATGTCGGAGCATTTAAAGGTGAGTTTATGGACACACTGTCTCAAAGATTTCTAGAAAATAATTATATTTGTTTTGAAATAAGAACCCCTATTGCGCAAAAATTAGAGCAAAAATTTAAGGGACGTGAAAATTTTGTTGTTTTTGATGGAGATGCAGGTCTAAACTTTAAATCTATTTTACAACCATGTCTTAGCCAGGGGGCAAAAATTGAGAAAATTTTTGTAAATTTCCCAGACCCGTGGTTTAAGGATAAACACAAAAAAAGACGATTTATTTGTCCAAAGTTCTTAAAAAAAGTCGCAACCTGGTTACCTGCTGATATTGTTTTTGTCTTTCAAACAGACCAAAAATTTCTCTTTGATGAAACCCTTGAAGTTCTCAAAGATTCTCCATATAAAAATATAAATTTTTTCGAAGACTCTGTTTATGACATCCCTACTGATTGGGAAAAAGTGAAAATGGCACAAGGCGACAAGATTTATCGGATGGAATTTTGGAGAAATAAATAATTTTTATTTCTTCTTCTTCACTACTTTCTTTTTAGCAGGCGCTTTTCGCTTCCCTCGTGCTTTTTTTGCAGGTGCTTTTTCCACAATTTCAATAGCCTCAGCTTTTGTTAGCTTCTCAGGCGCTTCAACTGTCTTTGGTATTCGTACATTCCCTTTTTCTTTTGATTTAATATAAATCCCATATGGTCCACGCAAAATTTCAATATTTACATCCTCCCATTGAGCAATATATCTATTTTTATCAATTTCTATTTTTTCGGCTATTAGTTCCTCAGCTCTCTTAAGGGTAATTGTTCCTGCTTCGTCTCCTGGAATTTCTTCACCATCTTCGCCTATTTTTTTCTTTTTAAGGGATGCATTTGTTTTTCCACACTTAATATATGGACCAAATCTTCCTAAGCTAACCAAAATATCTTCACCTTCTTTGTTTTGTCCTAAAGTTTTTGGAAATTTAAATTGCTCTAAGGCTGTTCCAAGTGAAATAGACTCAATGGTTTCGCCTTCTGGAATAGACGCAAATTTTGGTTTTTCTTCATCATCTTTTGTTCCAATTTGTATCATTGGTCCGAATCTCCCCAATCGTGCGATTACTGGTTTTCCAGACTTTTCATCTGTTCCAAGTTCACGAGATTGACTAGCTTCTTCCCGAGAAATCCCACCAGCAGCTTCTACTGTCTTGTGAAATCCTGTATAAAAATTCTTAATAATATCATTCCATTTATTTTTTCCGGCAGCAATATCATCGAATTCTTCTTCGACTTTGGACGTAAATCCATAATCAAGAACATCTCCAAAATATTTAACTAAAAAATCATTTACGATTTTCCCAATTTCTGTTGGAAATAATTTGTTTTTTTCTGCTCCATAATTTTCCAACTGACTAGTTTCTTCTATTTCATCCGCAACTAAAGTAACACTTCGAGCTTTACGTTTTTTTGGATCAAGACCTTTCTTTTCAACGTATCCTCGATCTTGGATTGTTGATATCGTTGGTGCGTAAGTAGACGGACGACCAATCCCCATTTCTTCCATTTTTTTCACAAGAGAGGCTTCTGTATATCGTGCTGGAGGTCTAGAAAAATTTTCTTTTGCTACTCCTTCTTTCAATGGCAGATCTTGTCCTTCCGTTAGTGGTGGTAACATTTTTGCTTCCTCCTTATCATCTTCATCGTCAGTCCCTTCAAGATAAACTTTCAAAAACCCATCAAATTTCAAAACTTCTCCTTTCGCTACAAACGACTCCTCTGTTGTAGAAATCGAAATATCGGCGATAGTTTTTTCTATTTTGGCTTCTGACATCTGAGACGCAAGCGTTCGCTTCCAAATCAGATCATAAAGTCGTTGTTGATTTGATTCTCCTTCTACTTTTTGCTCATCCATATGTGTTGGACGGATAGCTTCATGCGCTTCTTGAGCATTAGCTGATTTCGTTTTAAATTTTCGCGTTTCCACATACTCTTTTCCATAAGCTTTCTCAATTTGAGCTGCTGCTTCAGACATTGCCAAATCAGACAAATTCAAGGAATCCGTACGCATATAAGTGATTTTACCCGCTTCATATAATCTTTGGGCAACCATCATAGTTTGTTTTACTGAAAATCCAAGTTTCCTTGAAGCTTCTTGTTGCAATGTAGAAGTTGTAAATGGGGCTGATGGAGATTTTTTCCCTGGCTTCGTCGTTAAAGACTCAACCTTAAAATCAGCACCTTTTAATTTTTCAATAAAAGACTTTGCTTCATCATAAGTTTCAAATTTCTTTGGTAATTCAGCAGAAAGAACTTTTTTTCCCCCTAAATCAAATTCAGCTGTAACTTTAAATTTTGACTGTGCTTCAAACTTTTGAACTTCTTGTTCTCTTTCTACAATAATACGAACCGCAACCGATTGTACCCTTCCAGCCGAAAGTCCTGCTTGGATTTTCCGCCAAAGTACTGGTGAAAGTTCATAACCAACTAATCTATCAAGTACTCGTCGTGCCTGTTGTGCATCAACAAGATTTTGGTTTATAATTCTTGGTGATTCTACTGCTTTTTTTAAAGCAGTTTTTGTAATCTCATGAAAAACAATTCGTTTTGTTTTTTTAGGATCAACCTTTAATGCGTGGCAAACATGCCAAGCAATTGCCTCTCCTTCTCGATCTTCATCGGCCGCTAACCATATTTCCTTTCCTTTTGCGGCTGTTTTTAATTCCCGTATGACCTTTTTCTTATCATCGTTTAACTGATATTCTGGTTCAAACGTTCCTCCTTCTATATCTATTCCCATATTTTTCCGAGGCAAATCTCGGATATGACCGAAAGAAGATTTTACCATAAAATCTTTCCCTAGAAATTTTTCAATAGTTTTTGCTTTGGCTGGGGACTCAACGATTACAAGATTTTTTGGCATGTTTTTTCTTTTTTATATTACTCGTTTTACGAACTCACAAAAAATAGTCTAGGGAAAAAATTATTTTTAGCAAAGTTTGACAAAATACGTGATATTATTTTATCTGACTAAAAAAATCATTTCTTAGTCCGTCATGATTTTTGAAATCACCTAAAAAACACGTTGTAATGGTTTCAGAATTTACTTTTTTTATTCCTCGTGCACACATACATAGATGTTTTCCTGAGATATAAACAGCCACACCCTTTGGTTTTAATTCTTCAAAAAGAGTTTTAGCTATCTGGACTGTTAATCGTTCTTGGTTTTGTAATCGTTTTGCAAAAACTTCCACCAATCGTGGTAATTTAGAAAGACCCGTGATTTTGTCATCTGGAATATAAGCAATATGAGCCATCCCAAAGAATGGAACCATATGATGTTCACAGTGAGAAAAATACTCAATGTCTTTCACAAGCAACATTTCGTCATACCCTTCATTTGTGAAAGTTTTTAAAACTTTTTTTGGATCATTCTTATATCCTGCAAAAAATTCTTTATGGGCTCTTGCCACACGTTCCGGAGTCTCCACAAGTCCTTCTCTATCAGGATCTTCTCCAATGTTTTTTAAAATTTGTCGGACACAATCTTCTGTTTTCATGAGTTTAAAGTAATTTTTTTATTAAATTTTGCAACTTTCCAATTTTTGGAATTTCAAAATCCTTATCAATAATTTCCATCCAAGGCTTTAAAACAAAATCTCGATTTGAAATTTCCGGATGAGGGATTTTTAAATTTTTTTCATCTAAAACTAAATCACAGAACATTAAGATATCCAAATCAAGAGGACGATCAGACCACTTTTCGGCATTTAAATCTCGTCCATGAGCAGTTTCACAAGATTTTAAGATTTTTAATAATTTTTTAGCAATATGTATTATTCTTAACTTTGGGAAAACCCCAAAAAAACGAGGAAAAGTCCTATGCCAAACAGTTTCACAAAAATGCCAATCAAGTTTCACCTCCCAAACAGCATTACTAAATTCATTTTTTGCTACTCCTCCAATAGGTGCGTTTTTCATAATTTCTGATTTTTTTGTAACCAGAACACCCTGCTCTTTCAGGAATTTTTCAGCAGAATCAAAAATTTCTTCTGCTTTTCCAATTGAGGAACCAATCCCTAGATAGATCATTTTACAAACACATCCACCAACTCCTCACTCAACCCAATATAAGTTTCTGGTGTTAAATCTTTAAGTCTTTTTTTGTCATCAGGATCTATATCAAGCCCCTCAATAAATTCTTGGACTTGCTTGAAATCCAACGCTTGTCCCCGTGAAAAGTTTTTTAATTGTTCATAGGCATCATGATGTCCATTTTTCCTCAGAACTGTTTGTACAGCTTCAGTCAAAACTTCAGGAGCATTTTGTAAATCTTTTAACAGAACCTCAGTTTTTATTTCTAATTTACCCAGACCTTTTTGTAATGATTTTAAGGCTAACAAAAAATGCCCAAAAACAAGTCCTAAATTTCTTTGTAAAGTAGAGTCTGTTAGATCTCGTTGCCATCGCGAGATAGGTAATTCATCTGAAAGTGTTCGAGCTATTCCTCGAGCTAATTTTAGATTTCCTTCTGCGTTCTCAAAATCAATTGGGTTAACTTTGTGAGGCATCGTAGACGATCCAACTTCTCCTGCTATTACTTTTTGCCCAAAATATCCCAACGAAACATATCCCCAAACATCCCGACAAAGATCAATCATGATCCCCGAAAGATGGGAAATATTATTTAAAATAATCACTTGTCCGTCGTGAGATTCAATCTGTGTAGTAAGACCATTCCAGTCAAGTTCTAACCTTTGTTCAATAAATTCCTGAGAAAGACCTATCCAGTTTTGTTCTGGGAAGGCAATCGCATGAGCTGCATAATTTCCGGTTGCTCCATTTATTTTTGCCAAAAAAGAGACATTAGAAAGTTCATTTGAAATCTGTGATAATCTATGAGAAAACACCGCAAATTCTCGCCCCATAGTGGATGGAGTAGCATTTTGTCCATGTGTTCGACAAAGCATTGGAATATTTTTCCAATCAATACTTTTAGTTCTTAAGTCTGTTAAAATCTTTTTTTCTAAACAATTTGAAATCTCTGCAACCCCGTCCTTTAACATCAAACTGTACGCCGTATTGTTTATATCTTCACTGGTACAAGCAAAGTGAATATATGACCATAAATTTTCTGGTACAAGCTCTTGGACAAAATATTCTACCGCTTTCACGTCATGATTCGTTGTCGCTTCAAAGTTTTTTATTTTTTGAAATTCTGTTTCAGAAAATTCATTAATAACCATTTCAAGTCCTATACGTAAACCTTCATCAATTTCTGGTGCAATTCCTTTTTCGCTAAGAAAAAGCAGCCACTCAATTTCCACTCTAGTTCGGTATTTCATGAGTCCAAACTCTGAAAAAATAGCCGAAAGCTCTGAAACTTTTGACAGATAACGACCGTCTAGTGGCGAAAGTGGTTGATTCATAATGGTTTTTATAAATGAATTAAAATCATATCCTTTATACTCAACCTATTAAAAATATCAAAAAAATACCCTGTAACAAAAACAGAGTATTTTAATTCATATTTTTTTTTCTTATTTCTTTGGAACAAACCCCCTAATTGCTTCAAGTACTTCTGTTGGAACCATCCAAATAGTAGTATTAGATTGATCAGATGAAAGATCGTTTATAGCTTGAAGTGTTCGTAAGTGCATCGCCCCAGGCGTAGTTCCAAGAGTTTTGGCAGCGGCTGCTAAGTTAGCTGCTGCTATTTTGTCTCCCTCTGCTTTGATAATCACCGCTCGTTTTTCCCTTTCTGCTTCAGCTTCTTTTGAAATAGTTCTCTTAAGATCTTCTGGAATGATAACATCTTTTAATTCCACTGATTCCACATCAATTCCCCAAGGATCTGTCGTAGTATCTACTGCAATTTTTATTCTTTCGGCAATTTCAGCTCGTTTTTGTAATAATTCATCCAAAGTTACTTCTCCAACAGCATTACGCATAGTAGTTTGTGCTACTTGAGAAGTGGCATAATAATAATTTTCTACTTCCAAAATAGCCTTATCTGCGTTTACAATTTTATAGTAAACCACCGCATTTATTTTCACTGGAATATTATCTTTCGTTATAGCTTCTTGATCTGGTACATCCACAGCCTTTGTTCTGATATCAACTTTGGTCATAGACTGAAAAATAGGAATTACAATTCTCCAACCAGGCTGCTTGATTCCTGTAAACTTACCAAAAGTAAACATAACACCTCTTTGATATTGATTAATCTGTCTTATAACAAAGAAAAGCCCAACAATGATAAACGGCAATAGTCCAAAAAATCCCATGGTTTTTGTTTTTAAAAAGTATTTATGTTCATATTACAAAATATTTTTCAAAAAACGAACTAAATTCCTTATAAAAAAAACTTGACTAAGGAAACTTTGTTCATACAATCGCGTGGCTATAATTGTATTTACATGAAAAACAACATCAAGATTAAGGACTTCGATGCGATTGCTCTTTCCATTGCTTCGCCCGAGGATATTTTGTCATGGTCTCGTGGAGAAGTTACGAAACCAGAAACAATTAATTACAGAACACAAAAGCCAGAAAGAGATGGCCTTTTTTGTGAAAAAATATTTGGTCCAGTAAAAAACTGGGAATGCTCTTGTGGAAAGTATAAAAGAATTAGATATAAAGGAATTACTTGTGAGCGATGTGGTGTAGAAGTAACTAGGTCAATTGTTCGAAGAGAGCGAATGGGGCACATTAAATTAGCTGTTCCGGTTACTCATACTTGGTTCTTAAGGTCAACTCCTTCACGAATAGGACTTCTGTTAGA
>CAZBBI010000012.1:0-12444 GCA_964490135.1 uncultured Candidatus Peribacteria bacterium | reverse complement strand
GATCCTGATATCATCATGGTTGGTGAGATACGGGATAAAGAAACTATTGATATTGCCATTGAAGCGAGTTTAACTGGACACTTAGTACTTTCTACAATCCATACAAATTCTGCTGTCGATACAATCCTACGTATTTTAAATATGAAAGTTGCAGACTTTCTTTTAACCTCTTCTATTAACCTAATTATCGCACAAAGACTTAGTAGACGTATTTGCAATAATTGCAAAATCCCAATGGAAACAAGTAAATCTACTTTAAATAAAGTTAAAGAAGTTTTTGAAATTTTTAGTCCATATGAAGGATTAAATATGGATATATTTAAAAATCCACAATTTTGGGAACCAAATAAAGATGGATGTGAGTTATGTGATGGTGGATATAAAGGACGAGTTGGTATATATGAAGTTTTAATCATGAGTGATGCCATGAAAAAAGGTATATTATCTGAACTACCAGCAATGGAATTGGAAAAAATTGCAAAAAAAGAAGGAATGGTTTCATTAGAACAAGATGGAATAATAAAAGCTCTTCAGGGAATAACTTCACTAGAGGAAATTTATAAACTAATAAAAGATTAATAAAAAATGAGCGATAACCTTAACAGTAACGATTCATTAAATTCAGAAGAAATATTTCTGGATATTGCTAGTGATGAAATAATGGAAGAGAAAAGCTCAAATAAAAAACAAGCAAGCTCTTTTTTTGAACTTATAAACAATTATTTAATTGAAGTAAGTGGAGTTCCATTAAAAGATAAACTTTTATTCTTTCAGTTATTATCTGCGATTATATCTGCTGGACTACCAATTTTGGAAGGTTTGGGATTGTTACAGTCTCAGATGAAAAACCCAAAACTAAAATTAGTTATTAATAGTATTATAAGTTCCGTTGAAGATGGTAACTCTTTAGCCCAAGCCATGAGAGAAAATGGTGATATTTTTGATGAAGCTACTTGTTCTGTTGTTGAAGCTGGTGAGAAGTCAGGGAAATTAAATGACGTGATGAAGGAATTAGTTGATCAAAATGAACAACTTGATTCTATTTCTAAAAAGATTAAAGCCGTAATGACCTATCCCGTAATAGTTATTTTCACAATGGTTGTTTTATCTGCTGTTGTTCTAATATTTGTTATTCCTAAACTAATTGATATTTTTGGTGGTTCTGATAATTTACCACTACCTACTCGAATTATGATTACTATGAGTGATATAATGAGGGAACAATGGTTGTTTTTGGGATTTCTTTGTATTGCTATAGTCTTTGGATTTAATCTTTGGAAAAAATCACCTACAGGTTCAAGACAATGGGGGAGCTTTATGGTTTCTATGCCCGTTATCGGTGGTTTAATGAGTGGAATGATTTTAAACAGAGTAACGCGTATTTTTGGATTTCTTATTTCCTCTGGAGTTCCAATTGTAGAAGGATTAAAAATAACAGCCCATATTGCAGGAAATGATCTTTATAAAGAAAAATTATTACTTGCTGCAGATGATCTAACAAAAGGTATCTCAATTGCAGAAAACTTGTCTGATAATGAAAAATTATTTCCCCCAATGCTAATAAACATGATATCAATTGGAGAAAAAAGTGCTTCACTTGATACTATCATGTTAAAAGCTGCTGATTTTTATAAGTCTGAACTTGAACGAAAAGTAGATAACCTGTCAAAAGTTATGGAACCAGTAATCCTGGGTTTTATTGCTATGGGAGCGGTCTTCATGATATTAGCAATATATTTACCAATCTTACAAATGAATGATAAGATCATTTCAACATAAATAAACAAATCAACGAATAAAAAAAAACTAGCTCTGCTAGTTTTTTTTATAAATTAAATTTTAGAGTTCATTATACAGAAACTCTCACAAATTTCACAAGTTTTGCATCACCAAGATACTCAGCAACTGTCATTGAGGGATCTTTTACAAATGATTGAGAAGTAAGTGCTTTTTCTGCACAAAACTTATTAATTTTTCCAACAATAATCTTATCAATTATATTTTCAGGTTTTCCTTCATTAATTAATTGTTCTCTAGCAATTACTTTTTCTTTTTCAATTAAATCAGCTGAAACATCTTCTGGATTTGCACAAATAGGATTCATAGCAGCTGCATGCATTGCTAAATCTTTAGCTTGTTCTTCTGTTCCTCCATCAAGAGCAACTAATACGCCTATTTTCCCATTAGTATGTACATAACCAGAAACAACATCACTATTTTCTAATAATTCAACACTTTCTAAAACAATATTTTCTCCAATTTCTTGAATTTTATCTGTTTTAATTGATTCAAAAAATTCTTTTGCTGCATCTGCTCCATCAGCTGATGCTTTATCAGCAACATCTTGTACAAAAGCAACAAAATTTTCATTTTTTCCAACAAAATCTGTTTCACAAAGGATTTTTACAATAGCTTTACCTGAAATTGCTACTCGTCCTTCTGAAGTTGATCTATCAGACTTAGCTGAAGCTTTTGACTCCCCTCTTTTTCGCAATACTTCAATTGCTTTCTCTATATCACCATCGGTTTCAGTTAAAGCTTTTTTACAAGCCATCATCGCAACTCCTGTACGATCTCTTAATTCTTTTACTTGTTGTGCTGTAATTGCCATCTTTATATAAGGTTAAAAATTCAAACAGATTCTATTAAGGTTAAAAAAAAAGACAAGAGCATTTTTTTTATATTTCTTTGGAATTGGGTTTTTCATTAAAAAGAATTATACTTAGGTAAATGCAAAAAAAAATACTTATTCTATTACTTATACCATCCGTTGCTATTGCCAGTATTGGTAATGATTTAAATAATTTATTTGATAATTTTTTTGGGAGTGATGATACCCCAATCGAAGAACCTAAAGACTCAAGAACAAAAACTCCAGAATTAGAAATACCTGATATAGATGTGCCAGATCGTCCTACAGAAGAAAATTTAACTGAAATCAAAAAACAAATATTTCTTGAAGAAGCTAGTTTGGAAGATTTTAACGAACGTATCACTGTTCAAGAAGAAGAATTATGGCAAGTTGGAAAGAAAAAGAATTCTACAAAGATGCAACTAACTCAGTTAGATAGCCAAATAGGTATAAATACCCAAAAACTTGAACATTACAAAAAATTAGAAAAAAAATGGAAAAATATATTGGAAGATATAACTCAAAAAAAGTCAGAAATTAAAGCAGAAACAAGAGTCAGACAAAGAGAATATCAAAATTTTATGGCTAAATATTTCATACGAAACGAACATTTCGGATCTGGTGATGATATTTCTATTATAAAATGGTTATTTTCTCAAAAAAAAGTTTCACAAATACTTGAAGAGAAATCTATGAAACGCCACAAAGAAACCGAGCAAAAACTTATATTAAAAAATCTTAAATCTTTAAACAAAAAACTTGAAAAAGAAGAAATTCAAGCTTCATTTTTATATGGAAAAATATCAAAACTACATCTTCGTATTGCTCAAGAAAAAATAAATCTACAAGATTTTGCTGAAGGGAAATCAAGATTATTGGCTAGCTTACAAGATTCTGAAGAAACTTTAAATAACAATCTTCAAAATTACAGTAGACAAAAAAATGAGGCAGCTGTGTATTTACAAAATTTGCATCATACACTCAAGACAACAACTGAAAAAGTAGGAGAGACATACGAAAAACCAAAATTAACAGAAAATGTTACTAATAATTCTTTTTTCGCTTCTCCTTTAAAAATCCCATTAAAAGTAACAGCATTTTTTCATGATAAAGAATATAAGAAAAAACTAGGAAGAGAGCATAATGCTGTAGATTTTTTTGCTCCACAAGGTAGTGATCTTGTAGCGCCAGAAGATGGTGTTGTCGAAAAGATAGGATTAAATAATTACGGTTATTCCTATCTAATAATTGCACACGATAATAATTTTTATACGATTTATGGACATCTTTCTGCTATAAAAGTAACAGAAGATCAAAAAGTAGAAAAAGGTGAGTTAATTGGACTTACCGGTGGAACACCTGGGACAAAAGGAGCTGGATATTTCACTACTGGTCCACATCTACACTTTGAAATATTTAGAAATGGACATTTTGTTGATCCATTAAAATACCTTCCAAAAATAACTAATTAATACTATGAATTACATTGAATCAATACTACTGGGTGCAATCCAAGGAGCGACTGAGTTTTTACCAGTTTCTTCAAGTGGACACTTATTTTTAGCAGAAAAATATCTAGGATTAGAACAAAATCTAAATTTCGAGATTGCTCTACATTTTGCCTCTTTATTAGCAATTATTTTGTATTTTAGAGTTGAAATATGGCAACTAACTAAAAGCTTAATAGAACTTATTTTAAAACAAAATTTTAAAACAAATAAGGATGGTCTTTACTCCCTAAAACTTATATTTGCAACAGTGATAACATTCCCATTTGCGCTTTTAATTAAAAAACTAATTTTTGATAGTGGCAATTTAACAGAAACATTAGTTGCTTCCACTCTTGTTATAACAGGTATACTGATCCTAAGTGCTGAAAAATTACGTTCATTTTTTAAATTATATTCATTTGATAAACAAAATTTATCTTGGGGACTTGCTTTCTTTTTAGGAATTGTTCAAGGACTTGCCGTTACTCCTGGAATATCCCGTTCAGGAATGACAATTGCCTTTCTTATTCTTATTGGAACTAATCGTAAATATGCAGTTAAAACTTCATTTTTTCTAGCTATTCCAACTATTTTAGGAGCTATGTTATTTAGTCTCAATGAAAACAATTGGAATATTCCCTTCGGTCCAATAGAATTAGTTGGATGTTTAATCAGCTTTTTCGTAGCACTTTTGGCTATCAAATTTATGTTGAAAGCTATAGAAAAACACTGGATATGGTTCGCTCCTTATTGCTTTGTTCTTGGGATGTATTTATTGATCGTTAATCTTTAAGTTCTCCTACCAAAATCAACCTGTTTGTATTTGTTCCAATTGGAGTACAAGTCATAAGTGTTATTTGTTTTTCATCTTTTGGTTGTTTCAATATTTCCACAGCTGTTGGAGAAACAACCTTTTTTTCTTTCATTTTATAAGAATATTTTTTACCTTCCCAGTAAATATCAACAGTATCTCCTGCATTAACTTCATGCAACAAAGCAAATACATCCTTAAATCGCCCTTTATCCCAAGCATAATAAGATGAATGACCTGTTAAAAAGAAATTACCAAAATTACCGGGATCATGAGAAACAGGATGTACCACCACTCCATTTTGAAGTCCTTTTTGAATCCCTGACTCCAATTGTTTCCAGTTCCTATGACTTGGAACTTTAATTAAAGGTACATTTTTTCCGATTCTTGGTATAACCAATCTATTATCCGAAGGAAAAACTGACATTTTTTCCAAAGCTTTTTTTGCTTGGTTTCGAGGTTTTAATTCTTTTTTTCGAAAAGTAACTTTTTGTGTTTTAACTTTAGAAAGTTTTTTAGGTGCAGTTTTTAAATCATTTGCTCGTTTAACTACTTGTCTTTTTGGTTTAGTAATTTTTATTTTATTTTTATTTATTTCATCTTCAGCCATAGTTTCTAAATCCATAATAACCGAAGTTCTTAGTTCACTATACCTAAAACTAACAATCTCAGAATAAGCTGAATAATTCATTACCAAATGAGTCCCCCCCCAAACACCAAAGACCATTAAACAAAAACTTAATACTTCTTTCCACAAAGGACTCTTTTTTGCTAGTTTCTGGAATTTAAATTCTGACATTTTTTACTTTTTTATTATTTGTATATATTTCAAACAAATCAGAAGATTTTAGGACATATTCAACTACTTGGCAAATTAAATAACTTGAAAGAAACAATATAATATTGTTTTTTAATAAAAAAGAACCCCCTCAGGTGAGGGGGATCAAAGAATAATTTCCTTTACAAATTCAGTCTATACTTTTTCCAATTCTAGTCTGTGGGCTGAAGTATTCACTTCAACAATCTTACCTGACATATCTTCTCCATCCTTTATTTTCCCAGTAAGTTCTGAACCTCTAGAAACATCAAATTGTTCTAAAGAAAACAACCCTTGTACCTCTTTAGAGATTTCAATAAACACACCATTATCATTCCATCGTGTAATTTTACCAGAAATCACGTCACCAATATTATATTTATCAGCATAAGATGTCCATGGATCTTCAGTAAGTTGTTTCACTGAAAATGACAATTTCTCACCTTCTTTCCCAATTATAAGTACTTCTATTTTGTCTCCAACATTATAATTTTTACCTGGATCTGAAACATGTCCCCATTCAAGTTCAGAAACATGAACAAGTCCTTCGATTCCACCAAAAGTAACGAAAATACCAAATTTAACAATACCAGAAACTTCTCCTTCAACCTGGTCTCCTATTTGAATATTTTTCATAGTTTCTGCCATTTGCTCATTATGAGCTTTTTTCTCAGAAATAATAATTTTCCCTTCTTCTCGACTAACATTGATAACTTTTACAACAAACTCTTTACCAATATGTGATTGTAATTTTTTCAAAATCTCACCACTATCTGCTCCTTCTACACGTGGATAATTTTTTGGCATAAGTTGTGAAACAGGAAGAAAGGCTTTAAGTCCTTTATATTTAGCCATAAGTCCTCCTTTGTTTGCTTCCTCAATCTTAACCTTAATTGTTCGATCTTCTTCTGCCATAACATTAAGTTCTGCCCAAGCAGTATCTTGTGAAGCTCTTCTCAATGAAAGAACTACAAGCCCTTGTTCATTTTCTGGATTAATAATTGTAGCTTCGATTTCACTTCCTTCCATTGTATCCTCTTCTGAAGCATACGCACCAATCTCACGTTTTGTGATCATACCAGTAATACCTCCTTCAAGCTCAAGAAGAATTCGAGAGGGATTAGAATGAACTACTTTACCTTTAACTGATTGTCCGATTTTAAATACCACCAAAGCACTATCGTCTTTGTCTAGCAAATTTTGCATAGTTGTTGCCATGTTTTTTTGAAGCGCCAATCTTAAATAATTTTTACAGCTTGAGAATAGCAAAGGTCTGAAGCGCCAACACAGACTTTAGTATTCATACAAAAGCCACGGAATGATATGAATCTCAAAAAAACTGTCAAGAAAATTTCACCAAACATCATTTAAGATCAATTAGTGCCCATCGTCAATCCCTTGCAATTGTAAAAACCCCAAATTCTTGGTATAATAACCCGATTTTCAATACAAAAAAAATGGAAAACAAGACAAAAAACAGCAGTTCGTATAATCCTGGAGAAGAAATATTTTCTTGGGTAGCTCATGATTACCATCCTCATGAAAGAGGTGCTTTATGGTATATTATCTTCTCAATTATCATTTTAAGTATATCCATTTGGAGTCTTATATCTGAACCAGAATGGGGCTGGATAACTTCAGCAACCATACTTATATTTGCTGCGACTTATTTCTATGTACACAAAGACGGACACAAAGATCATGAAATTCGTTGTTTTGAACGAGGAATTCTAATCGATGGAAGACGTTATATTGATTGGGATGAGTTTGAGGGGTTCTGGTTTATTTATAACGAAACCGCTGCCATTTTAAACCTAGAATACAAAGGAAACAAAGATCAAAGAGTGGTCCTTCAAATGGGAGCCAACCTTCCTGATATTTTTCAAGAAAAATTAAGATCACTTGATCTTATAGAGCTTGAAGATAGGAAAGAAGCTTTATCTGATCTTTGGGTTAGGGCTTTAAAACTATAAAAGAATGTGTCCTGAAAAAAAAATAACTTATGAAATAAATAATCAAGATGAAAATAGTCCTGATATCAAGGAGACTGCTAAATTCGGATATCAAATTGAACGAAAAGACATAAAAACCAAATTTGAAGCAAAAAATATATCTGCTGCCGAGAATGTAAAAGATTGTATTACTTCTGATAAAAAATTTGACGTAGAATCATTCGGTACAGACCCAATTATATCATCTCTTGTCCGAGAAGTAACTGGTAAAAATAATAATGAAGAATTAACTCAACAAGAACTACAAAAAATAATAAGCCTTTATCCAGAAAGAGTAATAAAAGTTCATCTTGCAAAAGCAGGACAATTAGATGCCTTTATGGGAGACGTTAAGAACTATAAAGAAATTCTTAAAAAAGACTGGAATAGTGAGAAAATAGCTGCTGATTTTCAAAAAAACGGAAAAAATGCCATGACTATTGCTGGGGCTTCTTACGGACTTAGTGTTTTATTTGGACTTGGTGGAGAAAATAGTACTTGGTACAAAGAACTAACAAATGCCAGTGCTTACAAGGAAAGTGGTAAAAAACCATGGAAAATAGCACTTACCAGTATTCTTGGAGTACAAGCTGGTGGAATTCCACTATTAGAAACCGCTGGTACTGGAATTCGTTTTGGAGTAAATGCGCTTGGTCGTGTTTCTTATACAGTAGGAGCCTTATTTGATAGTTTATTAACTCCTAGTAGGTGGAGTGAAATTGTTGGGGGTAAAACTGTATCTCGTCGTCCAAATAAAGAAGAGATTTTAAAACTTTTACCTGTTATAAATGGATATTTCACACCAGAAGGACAAGCATTGTTTGGGAAATTATATACAGAAGAAACTGGAAAAAATATTGAATTAAGTGAAACACAAATTAAACAAGTAGCACACTTAAGTGTATTACTTGCTGATTCCAAAATCAAAGATGGTGAAATAGATACTCTTGAGTCAGATACATGGAAAAGAGGACAGTTACAAAACTTAACAGATATGTCTGCTCTTGCCCTTGCCAGGCACCCCGATTCTGCAACACGAGAACAATTTCAGACAGCTGTTAATTTAGAAATCGAAAAACAAAAAGCTTATAGAGATAATGATCCAAATACAGTATCTGATTGGAATCCTTTGTTTAAAATAGTAGATGGAGCAGAAAAAGGTGAAATAACTAAAATAATCAATAATAAAAAGTTTGATAAAGATTTCAATGAAGGTGCAAAGCAACTCATGAGTAAAATGACAAAAAAAGAACGAAAATCCATACTACAAATGGCAACTAGTCATGGACTTTCTGGTTTATTAGTTATGGCTTGGGTATTTTTACAAGGCTCATTTATGGCTATTCAAGGAGCTTTCTCTTTAGGAGGAAAATTGCTTGGAGGAAAAGATAAAAAAGAAAAAAATGATCCGGTGAATAAAAGTGCAGAAAAAGCCACTAAATTATTAGCAATAGAAACAAAAGATCTAGACAAAAAAGATTGGACGAAGCTATTATCTGAACTAGTTAGTGTCGGTGCCATAAACAAAACAGTATCTTCGAAATTACAAAAGAAAAAAGAAAAAGAGTATAAAAAAATATTTGAAGAATTAAGAGTCGGCAATAAAAATGAGTTTAGTATCAGCAACACCACTGAAATAAAAGATATCGCAAAAATGCAAAACTCTTTTAAAGCTTCTTTAGAAAAAGCAGGAGAAAGGATTGATAAATTTGTTCCACTTGGTGAACTTGGAAAAAGAAAAAATTCTTTAGAAGATTTATATTATTTCAAAGAGGGATTACAAAGTTTTGTAAATTCAGAAAAAGACAATTATGCCCTAAGTCCTAATAAATTTTGGGGAACTTTTAAGAATTATTTAATATCAAATCCTAAAACATTTGTAAAAAAACGAGGATCTGAAATAAGTAAACGATTTGGCAACATGAAACTAGCTAGAGTTAGTACAACAGGTGCTGCTATAAAACTTTTATCTAGTCTTGGTGTCCCAACATCTCGCCTAGATAAACTTAAAAAAACGAAAAAGGCTGATCAAAATAGAATGAACGAGATTATAAAATTAACTGATGATGTTTTGGGTACATATAATCATGATGCCGGAAAAAATATTTTAGATGGACTAAAACAAAAAAAATAAGACACCATTTCACTTTATTTTTCCCCAATTCTATGGTATAATCATGGGATTTTTATGCATAAATCAATACAAAAAAAATGAGACAAATATTTAAAAACATTTTCACAGTAAGAAATCTTACTTTTCTCTTCGTCGGATTATTTCTTTTTGATCTTATCGATCCAACGAATATAGCTGCTGCCGCTAACGACGATACTGTAAAAAGTAGCACACTACAGAGTCTTGGAGAAATATTAAGTCTGGTTATTAAAATGTTGACCTTTTTAGCAACATTCATGATTGCTGTTGGTGGTGAATTAATGGGCACAGACCTTATTATAGGGGGTTCTGCCGAAGAAGGTTTGAAACATGTCTGGGTTTTTATGCGAAACATTACAAATATTGGATTTATCCTCGTTTTGATTTACCTAGCAATGTCTAACTTGTTTGCTATGGGCGATAGTGGCGGTAGTTGGAATTGGACAATCAAAGACAAATTGCCAAAACTAATAATTGCTCTTATTGCCATAAATGGATCTTTTTTAGCTTTTAAAGTTGCTATTCAGGCTGTTGATGTCGGGACTGTTGCAATCTTGTCTATCTCTGACACAGCACTGGAAACGAAACAAGCTAATAGCTTAAAACAATTACTACTAGAAACGAAAGTTAATGATTTCACAAATAAAGATGATGAAACAGCTAAAACAGAGTTTTACAAATTATTTAATGACATGATGTGTAAGGAAGGTACTGGAGGTACTCCTGAAAGAAAAAACTGTTTAATGTATATAGACAAAAATGCTCTTACAAAAATGACCGATGACCCTTTAAGTAAAAATATTTTAGTAGCTTTTGGCGTTCATTTTATGCATTTGGAACAATTACCCGGCTTAGCTGCAGACTTAGGTAGTCTAACGCAAGTTCTAGATAATACACTTTTTGCTGCTTTGATGGCGGCGATGTTCGTTGTAGCCTTACTTGCTATGTTTATTGTTATGATTTTACGAGTTGCTGCACTGTGGCTTTTTATAGCCTTTTCCCCCATCATTGTAGCTGGTGGTATAATGGGAGTTGGAGACGGTGGATCAAATATTGCCGCAAAAATAGTTACCTATCTTATAATTCCTTTAAAAATCTCTGCAGTTTTTGCGATAACATTTATCATGATGTCTGTCTTAGGAGATTACACCGCAACTATTGTTGGAGGTGGTAACACTGTTATGCTCGGAGATGAATATTTAAAACTTGGTGATAGTATGAATGGTGTAAGTTTATTTACGCTATTATGGCAACTAATGATTGTGGCAATCTTTTGGCAAGGAGCCTTCTGGGCACTTAAAGATACTGAAGCTCAAAGTGTAGTTGATAGTATTAAAGGTGGAGCAGAAAAAGTTGGTGGATTTGCCTTGAAAACTGCTACGGTTGATAGACCTATGTTTAAAACTGGTAAAATGAAAGGACTTACCCTTGGAGGTGCCTTGAATATGCCAAGTGTTCAAATGGATGCTATACGAAATAAAAGAAGTCAGGATCAAAGAAAAATTGCTATGGGAGAAATTGGAATGGGAGAACAAGCTGATACAGAAGATAAAGTTACTAAAAAGTTAAAAACGCTTGATGCAAAGACAAAAACTGGGTTTAAAGAATTTGCAAAATCTATTTCTACCGGAGAAATGACTATTTCGGAATACTCAATTAGCAAAATTGCAGATGAGTTAAATATTCAAGGAGAAAAAAGAGGTAGCTTTATAAATAGCATGAAAAATGCTAGAGGAAAAACTAATGAAAAAGATCTTGTAGCAAAAGCTTTCAAAGAAACAGGTGCCATTTCTTGGGCTACAGATCAAAGTACTATTAAGCAGTTACTAACAGGGTCTTCTCATACTCCAGATAAAACTCCTTCTGGAGAAGCAAATACTGGTAATGTTACTGTTAAGGTTGGGGGCGAAAATAAAAATATAAATTACAACCTTAACACATTAGAAGCTAATATTTCAGAATTGCAAAATAAAGATGATGCAGGTGATAAACTAGTTCAAGCGATTGGAGAAGAAAATTTGTTTGGATTAAGTGAAAGTAATGCAACTAAAATTATTACAGATATGGTTTCTACTATTAAATATAGAAAAGGTAAAGATGTTTTCAATCAAGAACAAAAAGAATCTATGATTGAAGCATTAAAAACTAAAATAAAGGAAATAAATAAAATAAAAGAAACACAATAACTAACTAAAAAAGTTATTAATACCAAAGATCCTCCTTACACAAGGGGGATCTTTTCTATTTCCTCTTCAAACTTCTCCCACTCCCCCATCTTCTGCTCTAATTTTACATGAAGTTTCTGATACTCAATCCCAAGGCTTTCCATCTTTAAGCGATTCCCTTGCCTGTTCGCTATATCGAAATTTTCTTTATTTAGTAATTGTTTTTTCTCAATTTCTCCAATCTCTTTTTCTACTCGTTCAATCTTTCTCTTTATCGGACGAATAAGTCTTTGTATCTCTTTTTTTTGTTCTCTATGTACTGGCTTTCCCTTATTTTTTTCAACTTTTTCTAATACAGAAATCCCCTGCTCTTTTTCGGACACAAA
>CAZBBI010000011.1:0-12667 GCA_964490135.1 uncultured Candidatus Peribacteria bacterium | reverse complement strand
TGAAGAGTCTATTATCAATATTGACCGAGTTACTCGTGTTACAAAAGGAGGACGACAAATGCGATTTAGAGTTTCTGTGGTAATTGGAGACAAAAAAGGACGAGTTGGGTTTGGAATTGGTAAATCTTCAGAGGTAATGATTGGAGTACAAAAAGCTGTTTCGGCGGCAAAGAAAAACATAATTACGGTGCCTATTTTTGAAGACTCTTTACCTCATGAAATAATTGGTAAATTTAAATCTTCTGTTGTTTTACTTTTCCCTGCACCAGAAGGTAAAGGAATTATTGCCGGTGGAGCTGTTCGTAAAATATTAGAATTAGCAGGTGTGAAGAATGTGCTTTCAAAAATGCATGGTTCACGAAATAGAATAAATACTACTTATGCTACAATTAATGCTCTTGGAGAGCTACAAAATAGAGCTCCAATAAAGAGAGCAGATGTAGAGGGTAAAGAAGAAGATAAACCTGAGGAGGAAAAAGCTACAACAAAAAAAGAAGTTGCTACTAAAAAACCAGTGACAAAAAAGAAACCAGCTGCTAAAGAAAAACCAGCTGCTAAATAATAAAATTTTACTTTGTCTTGCTACCGCAAGACTAACAGTTAACAGTTAATCGAATGAAACTTCACAATTTGGCTCCGAAAACAAAGAAACCTTCTAGAAAAAGAAAAGGACAAGGTAATGCTTCTGGGAACGGTACTTTTGCTGGTCGTGGTATGAACGGACAAAACGCTAGGTCAGGAGGAGGAGTTCGTCTTGGATTTGAAGGGGGGCAAACACCACTTATTCAACGAATGCCAAAAGCTGGAGGATTTCGAAATCCCAATAGAGTTGAAACAAAAGCTGTCAGTCTAGTTAACATAAGTGCTAGGTTTGAAGATGGTGAAAAAGTTAATCTAGAAACACTTTTAGAAAAAAAACTTATTTCTAAAAACGATGCTAAGGTAAAAATACTTGCTTCAGGTGAAATTGATAAAAAAGTTACAGTAGAAGCAGGAATCTTATTGTCAGGTACAGCTAAGGCAGCTATTGAAAAAATTGGTGGAAAAGTAGCAGCTTAGTCTTTACCACAAGAACTTAAAATATAATAAAAAAAACAAGGGAGTGATAATTCACCTCCTTTTTTTTTGAGTAATTTTTGTTATAATAAGGACAAATGAAAATATACAAGGTGAATGTCGGAGACAGAGAGTGTGCCCTGGGGTATATAAAAAGCTTCTTTCTTCTGTTAATTGCCTTTGGTTTTTTTGAAATAACTTATGCGGCAAAGCCAATCGGACTCAAGATTAATAAAGTTGAATTTAACGAAGAGGATAAAAGCATTAAAATAAATGTTTGTAATTGGGAGAAAAAAGACGAAGATTTGGGGAATTACCAGCTTTTAGTGCATCATGGGGATAGTAGGGTTCAAAAAGTTTTCGCTAAAGGCTACGTGGTTAATTACGCTTGTGGAGTAGCAACTGTTAAGGCTGAAGAATTAGGGATAAAAACTTCTGGAACTTTTGATATTAGAATTAGATTTGAATCTGTTCGGGGCAAACTTAAAGATGAAAAAAATAGTTCATTTTTTATAGAATACGAGAAACGATTTGTTGTCCCAGAAGAGCCACAGGCTGATATTTTTATAGAAAACTTAGAGTTTGATCAAAACAAAAGAATCATTACAGCAGAAATTTGTAACAGAGGTGAGAATTACCGAATTAGTCATAAATATTATATGTCTACGTCGTTTTCTTATAACAACAATCAAGCTAAAGCAATTTTAAAAGAAAAGGATCTTTGGGCTGATCAGTGCTGGGATCAGGAAATGGATATTGGGCAATTAAAAATTAAAAAACCAGGAACGTACTTAGTTGAAGTTATGGTAGATAGTGGGAACGCAGTAGAAGAGCGGACTTACTCGAAAGAGGACACTGCGAAAGAGGATAACAATAGAAAAACAATTGAAATAACGATTGAAGAATCTAAAAAAGTTGTAATAAAACAACGGAAAAAAACACCTGTTAAAAAAAGCATGTCATCGATGTCCTTAAGGGAACGGATTGCTTTTATGCGGGGAAATAAAAACCAACAAAGTACGACAACTTCAAGAAAAAAGGTATCTACAACGACGAAGAAAAAGAGTTCACGAAGAAGAAGTCTAAATTACAAATCAAGCTCATCTCGTTCGACACTTAAAGCTAAATATCCTTATCTGTTTCGGTGATAGATATTTCAAGCAATAAATTCATGTGCGAAATCTGAAATAACACCTGCTCCCATAAAGAGCAAAATATCTCCTTTAGATAACTTTTTCATAAACAATTTTATATCACTTTGAGTTTCTATTTTTTGACTGCGAGGTATTTCTGCTATCAATTTCTCAATAGAAACAGCCTCTTTATCTTTCTTAGTGTCTCTTGCTTCATAAATGGGGAATCCTCCCACGAAATCAGCTAATTTTAGAGCTTCTACGAATTCATCAAAAAATACACGAGTTCGAGAATATTGATGTGGTTCATAAATAAGCCCAATTTTTTTACTAGGAAATTTTGAGGCAAAAGCTTCCAGTGTTGCTCGAATTTCTGTGGGATGATGTCCGTAATCATCATAAACCAAGATTCCTTCTTTTTTTCCTAAAAATTCTTGTCTTCGTCCGGCTCCTTTAAAATTACCTAATCCTTTTTTAAATGACTCCATTTTAAGATTTAAAAACGCGGCTAATCCGAGAGCCAAGGTAGCATTTTGAACATTCGCTGCTCCAAAAATATTTAACAAACATTCTACGGAATTTGGACTTTGAGCGGGTATTGGGAAAACTTTTACTCCGGCTTTTTTGGCAATATCTCGTGATATCTCGTCATCTTGATGACAAAGTATCACGTTGGCCTTACGACCTAAGTTTTCAAAAGCTTGGAAATAATGATCTTCATCTTTGAAGTAATCTGCATGATCGTGTTCAATGTTTGTGAAAATAAGAATTTCGGGCTCAAGAAACTTAAAATTTTCTCTATACTCACAAGCCTCTACTAGTAACCATGGACGAGTATCTTTTTGTGCGCCAAAAGTTTCTGGATTAATGATTTTAAAATTATTTCTACCAAATTCTTCCAAAGTTGAACCAACTAAAATTGTAGAATCAAAATCAGCCTCCATAAATCCGCAAGCAATAAGTCCGGTTGTAGTCGTTTTTCCGTGAGTTCCGGCTACGGCTATGGTTCTATATTCTTTTGAAATTTCCCCTAAGTATTCAAAATAACTTTTTATTGGAATATTATTTTCCTTAGCAAAAATAAATTCAGGGTTATCTGAGGTCATTGTTTCTTTAAAAATTGCTTCAGTGTAAATTACTAAATCAGTGTTTTTTGGAATATTTTTCACGTCATGAAAATCACAAATATTAGTAATTCCTGCATTTTTTAGGATGGGGAAAACAATATTTTCACCAAGATTTGAACCAGAGATATTGTCTCCTCTGGCTTTACACAACTGTGCTAATCCAGATATCCCAATACCTCCGATTCCGATAAAATGAATGTTCATGAAATACTACCTTATTCGAAATGAAGTATAAACAAATACAACAGAATGTCATCCTCGACAAACTCAAATAGAAACTCAAGGTCTCGATCGGGGATCCATTACTATTACACAAAAATCTGTTTCTGATTTTGATTAGGCATAGATTCCAAGTCAAGCTTGGGAGGCCCCCCTGTTGTGTTGTAAAAAAATAAACTTGCATGCATGTCAATTCCCAGTAGTTTTCTATTCGTATGAAAAACGAAGATTCAGACATTTTAGGGTTTCTCACTGTAGTTGAAGATATTGATGGAATCTCTGTATCTCCAGAAGCTCAAAATCAGCTAAAAAAAACTGCTGTTGAGCTTGTTAGTGATGACTTAAGAGATAGGTTGTTAAGTTGGTTAGATTCTTTGGATACTGGGAAAGAAGAGTTTGTGCTACCCGAAAAAGCCCCTGAATTATATGTTGAGCGTAAAAATAAAACTGAAGATGCGACAACATTTTTTTATAGGGTATATGATCCATGGCTTCGTAAAGGGATAATTATTTACCAAGACAACCTTCGTGGTAAAAATGGGCTTGATAAAAAGCTTATAAAAGGAATTGTTAACCAATGTGAAAATAATAGAGAAAAAATAGCTAGTATAGTGCCACCAAAATCAAAACGAATAAAAAAAGAACTTAAGGAATTAAAGGAAGTTTGCGATTTGAAAAAAATGGGTCAACTAGTGAGAGCATCTTATAGGCATAGTTGATCTAAAAAAACACCTAGAACGATATTCGCCCTTTTTTATCTACCCCTCCTAGCCTCCCCTATCCAGGGGAGGAACTATCCTTTGTGTTTTCTTTTTAAACAAAATTTCTCTACAGCTTCTCGGCCAACTCTAAAATCAATTCTTTTGTCTTTTCAATGCCTAAGCAACCATCAGTAATTGATTTTCCGTATTTTAGTTCCGAAGCAGAGTTACAAGCATTCATGTTTTGTCCACCGTCTTCAATAAAGCTTTCAATCATAAATCCTTTAATCGTTCTTTCTAAGTCTTCATTATTTTGCATATCGCTAACTACTTGATCGAGAATTTGTGGTTGAAGAAGTGGATCTTTTTTTCCGGTAGCCGGATCAATCGAATTATCATGAGAAATATCAACAATAATAGCTGGATTTTCTACCTTTTTATCAATCAGTGTTTGAGCGGAAAGTTTTAGACTTTCTATATCACAGTTTGGCGTTCCGTTTCCCCCACGAAGAATCAAGTGAGCGTATGGATTACCAGAAGTTTTAACCTGTTCTCCGTTTATGACAAAAGTATGCTTGCTTTGTGCCGCCAAGATAGAATTTATTCCAATTAGAATATCTCCTGATGTAGGGTTTTTCATCCCGACCGGACAGTCTACCATAGAAGCAAAAATACGATGTTCTTGGTCTTCGGTACTCCTCGCTCCAATTGCAATCCATGAATATAAATCAGTAAAATATCCTTGTTTGTGGGTAAACAATGCTTCATCTGCAATAGGGAATCCTAAATTAAGGACATCCAACATCATTGGACGACAATAATTTATCCCTGCCTCCACGTCTGATTCAGAGTAAGGATCTGGCTGATTTACTGGTCCAGTCCACCCGATGGTTGTTCGTGGTTTTTGGATATAAACTCTCATCACTAACTTTATTTTGTCCTCAACTTTTTCTTTTAAAGGGAGGAGGGCTTTTACATACTCTATAACAGCCTCACTTGGCCAAGCTGAACAAGGTCCGATAATCAAAATTTTTCGATCATCTTCTCCTGACAAAATTGCTTCAATTTCTTTTCGATCTTTGTTGATTTGTGCGGCTAATTCCTCCGAACGCGGGTATTTTTTATGAATTTCTGCGGCAGTTGGTAACGTTTTTTGTGTTGTGTAGCTCATTGTGAATTGATTATTTAATTAATTTTTTGATAAAAAAAACACCGATCATGTCGGTGGTTGATATTTTGTTGCAAAAAAATTCCCACCGATCTAGGCGTTGTTCCAAAAGAAGAAATAAGAGAAATATTTTTGCATTACCCATAAATCGTAATGTGAATTGCTTTTTGGTCAAATTTTTTGAGTAAAAAACTTGCTTTTGCCCTTTATCTCACTATATTTTGTCTGAAATTTCGGTCCAAGATCTAGATGAGTTATGAATGGACAGAGTTTTTAAATCGGCAGAGATGCTATGTTTAAAGGCTTTGTGCGATTTTTTATTTTAATTTTATAGCCTTCCTATTGTAAGGGAGGAACCAACAACACTAATTATTAATTATTTTCTCTCATGGCAAAAGTTACAAAAACAATCAAGTTTCCAGCAAAACTAAAACCTACAAAAGAAGAAAGTGGGCGATATTTTTTTACGGAAGATCCAGGAAGTGAATTTCCGTTTCCAACTTTAGTTGAAGTTCAGCACAATTCTTATGAGTGGTTTATCACAGAAGGAATTAATGAACTTTTAGCTGAAATAAATCCAATCGAAGATTCAACAGGGAAAAAGTTAAAACTTGAGATTCTAAATCATGAGATAGAGGAGCCAAAACACGATACAAAGTATTGTAGGAAAAAAGGATTAACATACGAATCATCAATTCGAGCCCATGTAGCCTTAACAAATATAGAGAGTGGAGAAATTAAGGAACAAGATGTATATTTTGGTAATGTTCCTCGAATTACAGAAGGAGGAACGTTTATTATCAATGGGATTGAACGTGTAATAGTAACACAAATCGTTCGAAGTCCTGGTGTTTTTTATGCAAAAGATGCAAACCTTCCAGGAACGCATCATGCTAAAATGATCCCGAAACGAGGAGCTTGGCTGGAACTTGAAACGGATAAGAAAGGTCTAATTTGGGTAAAAGTTGATCGAAAAAGAAAAATTCCAGTAACAATGTTTTTGAGAGCTTTTGGGTTCGATACAAACGAAAAAATCTTAGATCTTTTCAAAAAAGAAAATAAAGGATTAGATGAAACAACTAATCCAATTTTAAAAACTCTTGTAAAAGATGATTCCGTTACGGATAAAGATGCTTGGCAAGGGGTTTATAAGAGAATTCGTCCAGGTGACTTAGCCACTCCAGAAAATGCAAAAGCATTTTTAGAGGGTATGTTTTTTGATCCTAAAAAATACGACCTTGGTCCAATTGCACGATATAAAATAAACAAAAAATATGGATTAAAAACAAAAGACACACCAGAGGGGCGTGTTTTCCGTGTTGAAGATTTTGTTGAAGGGGTAAAAGGTCTTATGAAACTTAATGCAGGAATTGATACTTGTGGAGATGACATTGATCATCTTTCTAATAGACGACTACGAGGAGTTGGTGAGCTTATTCAAAACAAATTTCGAGTAGGACTTTTAAGAACAGAGCGAATTGTTAAAGATCGAATGACGATTATTGAATTGGAAAATGTTATTCCAACACAATTGATAAATTGTCGACCGATTACAGCAGCTATGCGAGAATTCTTTGCTTCTGGGCAATTGTCACAATTCATGGATCAAACAAATCCACTTGCGGCCCTAGAACATAAGCGACGTATTTCTGCGATGGGACCTGGTGGTCTTTCGCGAGAACGGGCTTCGTTTGAGGTTCGTGATGTACATCCTTCTCATTATGGAAGGATTTGTCCGGTTACTACACCAGAGGGACCAAATATTGGGCTAGTTTTGCACTTAGCATCTTATGCTCGTGTTAACAAAATGGGGTTTATTGAAACACCATATAGATTAGTTGCTGATGTTGTTAAAAATGATGGAGTTCTAGCAGTAGGACTTATGGCAGGAGAAGATATTAAAGATGGAAAAAAAGTAATTGTAAAAAAAGATGTAGAAATTAAAGAAGCAGATGCAAAAGCTATTGCTAAAATAAAAACGTTAAAAGATGTTCTCGTTAGAAAACATATTACGGATGATGTTAAATATTTTGATGCTGAAGAAGAGCGGGACATGTGTGTGGCTCAAGCAAATTCAATTCTTGATGGAAGAGGACAATTTGTAAATGATTCAGTTGCTGCAAGAAAAAACTTTGAACCAGGAACTTATTCATTAGAAGACGTTACTCACATAGATATTTCTCCAAAGCAAATTGTATCGCTTTCTACTTCAATGATTTCTTTCCTTGAGCATGACGATAATACTCGTGCCTTGATGGGATCAAACATGCAACGACAAGCAGTTCCACTTATAAAGCCAGATGCTCCTATTGTGGGAACTGGAATGGAACGAATAACTTCAGTAGAAGAATGTGTTCGTGCTCCTGAATCTGGGGAAATTAAATCAGCAGATGCTAAGCATATTGTATTTGTTGGAAAATCAGGTAAAAAGAAAACTTTTGAAATAAAGAATTTCCAAAGAACAAATCAATCAACTTGTATTCACCAACATCCACGAGTACTTGCGGGTGATAAGGTAAAAAAAGGTGATGTTTTGATAGATGGTGCTTCAGTAGAAGATGGAGATTTAGCTATTGGACGGAATTTGACAGTAGCTTATATGTCTTGGTCCGGATATAACTATGAGGATGCCGTTATTGTTTCTGATCGAGTGGTTAGAGAAGGACTTTTTAATTCTATTCATATTGAGAAATACGAATTTGATGTTCGAGACACAAAACTAGGACCAGAAGAATTAACAGCGGATATTCCAAACGTTGCAGTCGCAAAACTTTCTAACTTAGATGAAGGAGGACTGATTAGAATCGGTTCTACGGTACTGGCTGGAGACATTTTAGCTGGAAAAGTTACTCCAAAAGGAGAAAGCGAACTAACGGCAGAAGATAGACTTCTTCGCGCTATTTTTGGAGAAAAGGCTCATGATGTAAAAGATTCATCACTTAGGATTCCTCGAGGATCTGGAGGAAAAGTTATAAACGTTCAAATTTTAGATAGATCAGAGGGAGACGATCTTCCTACAAGTGTACTAAAAAGAGTAATTGTTCAGGTGGCTCAAATGAGACACTTAGAAGCTGGAGATAAAATGGCTGGACGACATGGAAATAAAGGTGTTATTTCAAAAATTGTTCCGGCAGAAGATATGCCATACATGGAAGACGGGACACCAGTTGATATTATTCTTAATCCACTTGGAGTGTCATCACGGATGAATATTGGACAAGTCCTGGAGACACATCTGGGGATTGCTGCCCAAAAAATGGGAATAAGAACAGCAACACCAGTTCTAAGTGGTATTAAAATGGATAAAATTAAAGAATTCTTAGTAGAAAACGGACTTCCAGAAGATGGTAAGTTCCCATTGTTTGATGGAAGAACAGGAGAACAATTTGATCATCGCGTAGTAGTTGGAACAACTTATATGTTGAAACTTATCCACCTAATTGAAGATAAAATCCATGCACGAAGTGTTGGACCATATTCTCTTGTTACGCAACAACCTCTAGGAGGGAAAGCACAAAACGGAGGACAAAGATTCGGAGAAATGGAGGTTTGGGCTCTTGAGGCCTATGGAGCAGCTCATACACTGCAAGAAATGTTAACTATTAAGTCAGATGATGTTCATGGACGAGCCAAAGCTTATGAAGCTATTGTAAAAAATGAACCAGTGGACAGTATCTCTATTCCAGAATCTTTTAATGTGTTGGTTAAAGAACTTCAAGCTCTTTGTTTGAAGGTTGATCTAATCGACAGCAAAGGAGAAACTGAAGCCGGAGAAATCACAGTAGTAGATGAAAAAGATGAAGTAGTAGATCATCATGCCTTGATTAAAGAATCTTCCGATGTAGCAGAAGTTGTAGATGAAAAAGAAATCGCGAACAATG
Organism: uncultured Candidatus Peribacteria bacterium; assembly: GCA_964490135.1. Taxonomy (GTDB): domain Bacteria; phylum Patescibacteriota; class Gracilibacteria; order UBA4473; family UBA4473; genus JALWQU01. The sequence goes on along the minus strand of CAZBBI010000011.1, from coordinate 3,382 downwards.
ATCCAGGAATTGATGTGGAGGATGGTTCTACTGATCAGGTAGTTCCAGAGGAAGCTCCAGAGGAAAAACCTGAAGCCTAAATTATCTCTTTACTAAAAAAAAGCCAAACAAGTTGTTTGGCTTTTTTTATTTTACATTCCCAATATAATAAAAAAAATGGCTAAAAAATCTGAAAATTTCGTCTGTACCGAATGTGGAGATAATTTTCCTAAATGGCTAGGAAAGTGTCCTAGCTGTGAATCTTTTAACACCATTAAGGAGTTTAAAGAAGCTAAAATATCTAGCGAAAAAAAGAATATTTCAGGTTCTGACCTAGTAGATACGGAATCAGATAGAACAGAAGAGAATCAAAGTATTGAACGAATAAAAACAGATATTGAAGAAGTTGACCGAGTTGTTGGAGGGGGTTTTTTCCCTGGATCGGTAGTTTTGTTTGGAGGACAACCGGGGATAGGGAAATCAACGTTGGCGCTTCAAATTTTTATGAAAATCGTGAAAAATAAAAAAAGTTTTTATTTTTCTGGAGAAGAAAGTGTGAACCAAGTATCTAACAGAGCAAACCGATTACTTGATGACAGTAATTCCGATATAAAGGATTTTCAAAAAAATATTTTTGCGACAAATTCTCTGGAAGATATCATAACAACGGTTGGTAAAAATAAACCAGATTTTATTGTAGTGGATTCAATTCAAATGATAGGTCTTTCTGGTTCAAGTTTTGGATCGATTAGCCAGATTAGAGAAAACGCAGAAATCTTGGTTAAACTCGCAAAAACAACAAACACAGTTATTCTTCTTATTGGGCATGTAACAAAAGCAGATGAATTAGCTGGGCCAAAGATCTTGGAACATTTAGTTGATACGGTCCTTTCTCTTGAAGGAGAAAAGAATTCCGAAATTCGTTTATTGCGCTCGCCTAAAAACAGATTTGGATCAACACAGGAAGTTGGTGTTTTTGATATGCAAAGCAACGGTCTTTGCCAGTTACAAAACCCTTCTGAATATTTCTTAGCAGAAAGAGCTCAAAACGCATTTGGGAACTCTATTTGCGCAATTAGAGAGGGAGTGAGGAATTTTCTTATGGAGGTTCAAGTCTTAACAGTTAAGACAAATTTTGGAAATCCACGACGAACTGCGGCAGGAATATCTATCTCAAAATTTCATTTATTGTTGGCAGTGGTCTCAAAGTTTACCCCTTTCAAATGTGAAAATGTTGATGCTTATTGCAACGTTGTTGGTGGATTTCGTATCCAAGACCCAGCAGCGGATTTAGCTATCTGTGCGGCCATTCTTAGTTCACGAGCAGAAAAAGAAATCGCAGCTAATACTATTATATTTGGAGAGGTAGGGCTTTCAGGTGAAGTCAGGCGTGTTCCAAACATGGAAACTAGACTCAGTGAAGCGGCTAAAATGGGGTTTGAGAAAATCATCTGCCCGAGAGTCCCCAAAGGACAAAAAATCCCAAAAGGAATAAACGTCGTAGAAATTAGAAGTGTTGGAGAATTGGCTAAGGTTGTACTGGGAAAATAAAATAATTCCAAGAGTTATCTTGGAATTATTATTCTTTTTTTCTTAATATTTAGCTTTTTTGATTATTTCGCAATTCCCTCATATCGTGCTTCACGAATAACTGCAACTTTAACTTCCCCAGGATAAGAACAATCATTTTCAATTTTTCGAGCAATATCAAATGATAGTTTTTCGGCAGTTAGGTCATCAACTTCACTTGAATTAACAAACACACGAACTTCTCGTCCAGCTTGAATTGCAAACACTTTCTCCACACCTTCAAACCCTCCCGCGATAGCTTCAAGTTCTTTTAATCGTTTGATATATTTTTCCATAGTCTCACGCCTAGCTCCAGGTCTAGAGGCAGAGATCGCGTCAGCCGCTTGTAGTATTCGAGATTCAATTGATTCGTATGGGAAATCTTCATGATGAGATTTCATAGCATCGATAATTGCTTGATCAATTCCGAATTTTTTCAAAATATCGTGTCCTATTACAGCATGGCCTCCTTCTACTTCGTGAGAAACAGCTTTTCCAATATCGTGAACTAGTCCTGCTTTTTTACAAATTTCTGGATCAGCTCCAGTTAAATTATTTGCAATAGCTTCCCCTATGTAGGCTACTTCTATAGAATGTTGTAGTACATTTTGTCCGTAAGATGTTCTAAATCTCAATCGTCCTACTAGTTTTAGGATTTGATCAGAAAACCCAGAAACTCCAAGTTCGTATGATGCTTTTTTACCAAGGTCTAATAGAATTTTATCTGCCTGTGTTTCGGCTTTTTTAACAGCATCTTCAATTCGTGAAGGGTGAATTCGTCCGTCTTTTATTAATTCTTTTAAAGCAATTTTTGCTACATATCTTCGGAAAACATCAAAGCAAGAAATTGTAATAGTTCCTGGAGTGTCATCAACAATAAGGTCAACTCCAGTGATCAGTTCAAACGCATTAATGTTTCGTCCTTCACGACCAATGATTTTTCCCTTGATATCATCAGAGTCTATTTTTACTACAGAAATTGTAGACTCAGCCGTCACAGAACTGGCATATCTTTGAATAGATTCAACGATAATATTTGAGGCTTCTTCATCTGCAGCTTGCTCCATAACTTCAACTTTTTTACGCATAGAATCTGCCAACTCAGAAGAACATTGTGCTTCGATTCGCGTGAAAAGCTCTTCTTTAGCTTTTTCTTTTGTTAATTTGGAAAGATCTTCAAGAATTGTGTCTTGTTGTTCTAGCTGTTTGTCTAATAATTTTTTCTTTTCATCTAACTTTCTAACAGAATTTTCATAATCTTCACGAGCCTTGTCCATTCGTGTTTCTTTTTGGTCGAGTAGATCCTCTTTTTTAGCAATTCGTTCATCAAATTGTTCTTGCATTTTTGTCATTCGGTCTCGAGTTTGTCGTTCTTCTCTTTTTGTATTTTCACGAAGATTTTCAATTTGCTTTCGCCCATCAGAAACAATTCTTTGTGCATCACTTTCAGCATTCTTCCTTACTCTTTCAGCCTCTCTCTTAGCCGTTTCTTCTAGTATTTTAGTTTTTGGTCTAGTTACTAAGTAAGTCATCAAAAGACCAGCCAAAAAACCTAATAATCCCGTAATAATAAGTGAAATATCCATTTTTCAAGTTTTTAAAATATAAATGGACAATCTATATAACTTTGTCACAAGGAAACACAATCTGCTGAAGACTTGTTTATTTTTTTATGCTTGAATCTCTTTTTGCTTGTATGGAGATCTTTTTATAATATATAAAAATTTAAAGTTTATAATGATCGTCATACTCACTATATGGGTAAAACAGTAGCTGTCAAGTAATGAGACAAAGAGTTGTTCAATTATTAATAGCAATTTTTGCAAAGCCCTAA
>CAZBBI010000010.1:0-13459 GCA_964490135.1 uncultured Candidatus Peribacteria bacterium | reverse complement strand
TAAAAATATCAATACACATTGAAACTCCCATTTCAACGCTCTTAACTACTTCAGGACAACAATCAGAAACTACTTCTCCAATACACTCTTTCGCATGATCTACTGAATTATTAAGTCGAGCTCTTACTGAATATTTTCGCCTTATAAGACGTTCAATGGTAGATTTTTCTTCTTTCAACTGAAGCTCTTGAGATGCTAAAACTATTTTATTATTTTCAGTTGCAGTCTGAAAGTTTATAACTAATTCACCCAATTCTTCTTCAACTTCCTCTATTCTTTTTTCAAGTCCCTCTTTCCAATTATCGTACTGAAGTTTTGCTATATGAGGATACCCCTCCATAAACTCTAATCCTTCTCCGCAATTGCCAATTGTAACCATTTTCATAACTATATATTTTTAAGTTTTATAATTTAATTTATTTCTTTCATTACCCCTAAAATACATAAATAGATAGTTATGTCAAAAATTTGTCTTTTCTCAAAATTTCATCAGAATAAGTTTGATGAATCTATTTTTTTGGAAAAAAAAGAAAAAACCGAAACGAAGATATGTGAAATATTTCTTCGGACTTTTTTTAGTTTACCTTTTGATGGTTCTTTGGCCTATTCGAGGATTTCTGAGTCCAACTTTTTGGTCAGGGAAACACCTTGTTCTTTTCACAAACGAAGCAGAAGCACGTCCTTGTGGTGGATTTGTAACAGCATTTGGAACGCTTTCACTGCTTCCTCCGAATTTAAGTTTAAAAAACAGTTATCACTTCGAAAAAGCTAGTTTCGGACTTGCAACTTTTCCTCTTTCTCGCGTTTCTGTAAAAAAACAATTTTGGGATTTAGGAGATAATCCAAACTTATCTGTTTGTGCTAAAGGGTTCCAATATGCGTATGAACAGGCTACAAACGAAAGTATTAACCAAACAATTTTAGTAGATTTAGGAACAATAGAATCTGTTCTAAATTTACTTGGAAGTATAAATATAAATGACAAAAAAATTGATTCTGCTCACTTTTTCTCCACACTGTCTCGAACTGTTGCTGACATTGATAGGCACGACGAAGACGCCCTACAAACACGAAAAACCCCATTATCGAATGTAGGTAAAACTGTTGTCAGGAAAATACTTGTCCGACCTTGGATTTGGTCCAAAGTAACTCAAATTATTGGTAAATCTTTAGATAATGGGAATATTTATTCCGAAAAAATATCACCAAAAATTCAACCAAACAAAAACGATTTTTCTATTATTGAATGGAATCTTGGGGGTGGTAAAAGTTCTCGATTTTTACAAAAAGAAGCCTTCCTATCTGCTTATGAAACCCAACCGAATAAATGGGATATTAATCTCAAATTTACAGCTCGTCATTTAGGTGGTGAAGATGAACCAGTTTCTCAAAACTGGAAAGGAGTTTTCCAAATAAAGACACCAGCTTTTTTGGACGCAACGGATCAATATTTAGAAACAAAAATACTACCAGGAACAAGTTTTGAAAAAAGTTTAGAATGGAAATTTGAAGGAAATTTAGAGGAAAAACAATTATCTTTCTTCCGCCCAAGAGGAAGTGATCTATTCTTGAGAGTAAATATTTCTCATTTCCCACAAAAATATATCCAAGATGCTAATTTTCCGTATCACGAAAATGTTGGACAATATCAGGAAATATTAAAAGATTTTAGAAAAGTTTTCATATGGAAAGTAACAAATGATAAACTATCACCATTTATAACACTTCACGAAGTTATTTCTGATCTACCAGCTAAATTATTGGCAAAATTCCCTGAAAAAGAAAGTCAAAAATATTTTTACGCTGAAATTCATTTCAATGAACCAGTAAAACTAACCCCCAATTTTAGCGCGCTTATTATTGATCGAAATTTTGAAGAAAAATTTGTAACCGATCACCCTCTACTCACAAAAAAACTATTACTTGATGACAACCAAACACTTTTGCTGCAATTTTCTCAGGAAAAAGAACAAATAAATGAAAGGTTTTATCTCCAGATTTCTGGGATAGAAGATTTTTGGGGGAATCAAATAGAAACTCAAAAGAGAACGTTAATTACTCGTTAATCTCTTTTGTCTTCACGAAAAAGTTCTTTTGTAACCTCATTCACTTCGTGTGATTTCACAAAAGTTTTATGATCGGAAAGTTCATAAATATCTCCTGGTTCTGGAATATCAATTTTAGCATTTTTTGTGTTTGGAAGTTCTTCCAATTTTATCTTAAATGCTTTTTGTTGACTCTTTTCTCCATGAACAAGGAAAATATTATTTAAATCTCCTGCTCCACCAGCAAACTCCAATAACCCTTTTTGATCAGCGTGTCCTGAGAATGCGTTATAAATCTGAATTTCTGCGTTTACATCATGAGATTTTCCAAATATATTTACTGGATTCGTCCCTTCTATAAGTTTTCGTCCCAATGTATTTTCGGCCATCCATCCAATGATTAGAACCAAAGAATTTGGATCAGATATATTATTAGAAAGGTGATGTTTTATTCTTCCAAATTCACACATCCCTGAAGCAGAAATAATAATCGCACTTCCCGGAAACTTGTTTAATGATTTTGATTCCTCAACACTACGAACAAATTGCACTCCATTTTCTTCAAAAAATGGATCTTTTCCATCTGCTATTAATTTTTGCAAATCTTCATCGAAACATTCCGGATGAAACCGAAAAATCTCAGTAGCAGAAACTGCTAACGGAGAATCGACAAAAATTGGTAACGGTGGAATCATTTTCTTATGTGTCAGATACCGCAACACATACATAATTTCTTGAGTTCGCTCTACCGCAAAAGCTGGAATTAATATCTTTCCACCTCTATCTACTGCTTCGTTTATTTTTTTTGCTAAATGATCTTCCACTTGCAAAAGTTCATCATGTAAACGATCTCCATAAGTAGACTCTGTAAGTAAAATATCAAGATTTTCTAATTGTTCTCTATCTTGCAAAATTGGTAACTGTTTCCGTCCCAAGTCTCCAGTAAATCCTAGTCGAATATTTTGATGTGTTTCATCATCGCGAATTACCCATTCTTCAACAGCTGACCCCAAAATATGTCCCGCATCATGAAAAGTCATGCGAACTCCATGACAAAGATGTATTTCTTGATGATAATTAACTGACCGGAAAAGTGCTAATGCTTTTTCCGCATCTGCAATAGTATAAAGTGGTTCTACTTGCCCCAGGGCACACTCTCTCCCACTTTCAGTGGGATTCACCTTGTCTTTTTTATGTAATTTTTTTGCTACCCATTCAGCGTCTCGTTCCTGAATATGCGCCGAATCTCGTAACATCACAGCACATAAATCCCTAGTCGCATGTGTACAAAAGATCTTTCCAGTAAATCCTTTTTTAACCAAAAGAGGAATTGCTCCACTATGATCAATATGAGCATGAGAAAGTACTAAAATATCAATTTCAGAAGCATCGAATGGCAATTTCATATTCCATTTTAGAGCTTGTTTTCGTCTTCCTTGAAAAAGTCCACAATCAAGTAAAATCTTTTTTCCGTTAATATGCAATAAATGTTTTGATCCCGTAACACCCTGAGCGGCTCCTGCAAATTCAATTTTCATGTTTTTTTGTTTTTTATTTTTTTTTATAACATTTCTGTTTATTGTACCACAGAAATGAAAATTTTAAAAATACTTGATAAGTTTTTAGCGCACATAATTATTTGGCTAATAAAGTTTTATCAAAAAACAATTTCGCCTGACCATTCACATCACGGAAAATCCATGCCTTTTCATGGTTGTAAGTTCTATCCTTCCTGCTCTGAATATGGAATTTTAACTCTAAAAAAAAGAGGTTTCCTGCTAGGACTTTTCCCTATGATTTGGAGAGTTCTACGTTGTCATCCATGGAGTCATGGCGGAATAGATATGCCAAAATAACTTTTAAAATTATTTATAAAGAACTTTGATCGCACGAGTATTCCCTTCTCCTGTAGAATCTGAGGTTAATTCAGTAAATTCATTTGCAATCCAAGTATGAACAATCCGTCGATAATAAGCATTCATAGGTGGAAGCTTAATCTCTCCTAAATTCTCATTTTTCATAATATCTATGAATTTTTTGGCTTTTTCTATAACTCGATCTTCTTTTTGTTTCCTATAATTATCAACATCCACTTTAAGAAACACCCCTTCTCCATTTTGAGCATAAAGAGCATTTTTTAATAATGTTTGAATAGACGCCAAATTCTCACCACCTTTCCCGATAAGTCTTGCTGGCTCAGTTGTTTCTATATTCGCACGATAATGGCCATTGTCTTCAGAAATCATGACACAGTCATAAGTGGCTCCAAATTTATCTAAAAGAAGTTTTAAAGCTTTTTGAATAATCGTTTCCATTTTTTGTATTGATGAATAAAATAATTACTTGAAATTTACGAAAACAAACTCTTTCAAAGACAGGAATAAATTTCAAATCTGGTGATATCCTAAGGATTTTCAACTTATAGGTCAAATCCTATTTCATCAGTCAAGAAACCTCTTAACAAGCTAAACCATTATTAAAAGTCGTCTTCTTCAGTAAACAACTTAACCTTTCTCGGTAATTCACAGGTAACCAAAATTTCTGCCCCACAAAGATCACACTCCAAAATTTCTTCTTCACGAAAATCTTCTGGTGGTACCTCAAATTTCCCTCTACAGTCTGGACAAAAAATTATAGCAATATGGTCTTCTAGCATTTTTTTTGGGTTTTTTCTGTATGAAACTCTGTTTTACTTCTTCTTTTTTAGCGGTTTTAGATAAAAAATCAAACTTTATTTGTTGCCAAAAAAGATATTCATCATGCTTTTTGAATAAATTAGTGGTTCATTTAATCATTTTGTGGTACAATAAATAGATAATTAATAAAAAATTATGTTTAAGAAATCACTAATTGGGCTGTTTATTGTTAGTTCGTTTGGACTTTTGGGGGAGGTTTATGCTGCTGATTTTAAGAACGCTGTAGGGAATGAGACCGTAAGCTCGGATACCTTGGTGGAGGCCATAAAGACTTTGCCTGCTATCTCTCCTACTTCTGTAGAACCTACATCTGAGGATAATGATTCAGTAGAGGCAGCTGCACAGGCAGAAAATATTGCCGCACAACACTCCGATGCTTCTGATGATGCTGAAAACCAAAGTGATCTTGGTATTACAAAAGATCGTTCATTTGGTCTAGATGCGAAAATTGATATGAAAAAATTAATAAACAAATCAGCTACATTTGATGTTGCTACAAATTTAAATTTAGGAAAAGAAGGGAAATTAGAAATAAATGCGGAAGACGAAGAAACAAATATTTTACACAAAGCCCTAAACCTTATGGTTAAGGTTATGGGAACACTCGCAATACTCTTATATGTTGTTGGTGGATTTTTCCTTATTACTTCACAAGGAGACGAAAACCAAACTCAAAAAGGAAAAACTATTCTCACCTATACTACACTAGGACTGGCAATCTCTTTTGCTAGTTATTTATTGGTTTACCTAGTTATGTCTGCTACTTTTACTCTTGGTTAAAATGATGATGTCTTATTTGCACAATTTCGGAAATACCCATATTAGCAAGAAATTAAAGCTGGGTAATAAATTATTACTCGGTTTTGTTTTATTCTTACAGATAGGTTTCTGCGGGATAGGGTTTGCAGAAAATAATGCTGATTTAAATGCAAACATGAATACTGATGCAACAACACAATATGATAACCAAGTAACAGAAAATAACAATCAAGGAGCAGCCAAATACAAAGTACACATAGATTCATTTAAGGAAGGAGGAGAAGATATCACAGGTGAGGATGGGATTGATCTTATCACCAAATATATTGCCTTCTTTTATAAAGCTGCGGCTGGAATCATAGGCCTTATTTGTGTTTTGATTGTAGCTATATCTGGTGTGCAAATATCACTTGGAGGACTTTCTCCAGAAGGAGTTAATCAAGCTAAAGACAGGATTATTCAGGCACTTTTAAGTATGGCGTTATTGTTTAGCTCGGCAGCGATATTGAAAGCCATAAATGGCGGCTTCTTTACGTAAATAAAAGCTTATTAGCATATCAGCTTATTGGCGTATTAGTTTTTATTCCAGTTTTTATGCATGCACAACGTGATTTGAAAAATTATAGAAAAATGAATATTAATACATAAATCTAATACGCTATTATGCCAATAAGCCAATACGCTACCTAACAACTTCCCCTGGACCCACATTTCCCTCAACTTTTACCCCCGGCATAAGCATAGCGTGGATACCAATTTGACATCCCTTCCCTACTATCGATCCTAATTTCTCATGCTGAGAATTAACTAAATTTTCCTTTATTTTTACTTTTACTGGTTGTTTATCAAGTCTTAGATTTGCTGTGCAACTGTATGCCCCAAAATTTACATCAGAATCTATCACAGAGTCTCCTACATAAGCAATATGGGTACTCACGTCAGAAGCAATGAAACTTCGCGCAATTTCGGTATTATAGCCCGCGGTTGAATTTTTTCCAAGATTAGAATTTCTTACCAAAGCATTGTTTCCTACGATGGCGTTTTTACCAATGTAGCAAGGTCCTTGTATGACTGCATTCTCAAAAATTTTTGCGCCAGAATCAATTACTACATTATCACCTTTTATCTTAGCCGAATCAGCTATCTGTGCTGTTTTATCAATTGATGAAGTTTGTTTTTTTAAAAAAACATTCATCATTTCTAACACATGCCATGGATATTTAATGGCTTGCCAAACACCCCCATATTCAATCGCTTTAAAGTTTTTAGTTTTAAATAAAGTATCTAACGCCGTTTCATAAACATCATCTTGTGACGATTTAGCTTCCTCTAAAGCAAGTTTCAAATCTTCAGATTTTGTAAAAAAATGACCAACAATGTTTACCAAATTTGACGGCTCATTACCTTCTCCTGGTTTCTCAATTACAGATATAATTTTTTTATCTTCATCAATCTCCAAATATCCACCAGGAAAATAATCTTTCATATGTTTGGCTAAAATCGCACCATCATTTTTTACACCAATTTCTAGAATTTCCTGATAAATATCAGATTCCACATAATCATTTCCTCCCATGATAAAGACACTTTCTTCGTCTGCTACCTTTTCAAGTCCAGCAGATATTCCACCTGCCATACCCTCCGATAAATCTTTTTGAATAACTATTTCTACGTTATGTATAAAATCTACGTCCTGACAAACCTCTTTTATTTGGTCTAGATTTTCGCCATTAGAAACAATTACAAAATTTTCAAGTCCGCCATCCCTAGCATTTTTTAGCAACTTCAACATTAGTGGCTCTCCACAAAATTCTAAAAAATTTTTATCACTCAAGGGTGCGCATCGTGAACTTTTACCAGAAGCGAGAAATATTGTTTTCATCTAAAGTAAAACCTAGCTATTTTTCTTATTTTATCAACTACTTTTGACTTTCAACTTTTTTTATTTAAACTTGTTATTGTATGAAAATCACAAACACGACAACTACCACGATAACACGAATTTAATATTCGAGAAATCTTAGTAGTTGACTGTAGATATCTCGAACAAATCTGGATTTTTTTTAATAATTTTTTCAAAAATGTGTAACGACTTAGAACTTCAACGGCGACATACAGCATCTCATATTATGACTTTTGCAGTCAAAATGATGTTTCCTAATATCAACCTTGGTGTAGGACCGTGGACCGATGAGGGATTTTATCAAGATTTTGATTTCGGTGAAGACAAGATTTCCGATAAAGATTTCAAAAAAATTGAAAAGAAAATGCGATGGATCGTAAATAAAAACTTTAAAATAAAAAAAGAAATAGTTTCAGCAAAAAAAGCATTAGAGGTTTTTGGTAAAGATAAATTCAAGAAAGAACTTATTGATGGAATTATTGAAACGGGCGACGAAATTTCTTTTTATAATTTCGAATCAGACGATGGAAACGCAATTTACACCGATATTTGTGCTGGACCACATTTAGGGTCTACTGGCGAGTTAGGAATATTTAAATTAACAAAGCTCGCAGCTTCATACTGGAGAGGAGACGCAAAAAAAGACAGTCTTACTCGTATTTATGGTGTAGCTTTTGCAGACAAGGAAGGATTAGAGAAATATGAAAAGTTTCTAGAAGAAGCTGCAAAGAGAGATCACCGAAAACTTGGAGCAGAACTCGATCTTTTCACTTTTTCAGAAAAAGTTGGATCAGGATTGCCTCTGTTCACACCAAAAGGAACATTTATTAGAAATAAAATAGAAGAAGTAATTATGGATATTCAATCTCAGTTTGGGTTTGAAAGAGTTCATATCCCACATATTACAAAAAAAGATCTTTACCAATGTTCTGGGCATTGGGATAAGTTCAAAGATGACCTTTTTCACGTAAAGGGAAAACAAGATACAGAATTTGTGATGAAGCCAATGAATTGTCCGCATCATACGCAAATTTATGCTAGTTCTATGCGATCTTACAGAGACTTACCTATCAGGTACGCTGAAACTACAACTTGTTATCGAGATGAGCAGCCTGGTGAGCTTTTGGGGCTTTCGCGAGTCCGAGCATTAACTCAGGATGATGGACATACTTTTTGTACAATTGATCAGGTAAAACAAGAATGTAATAATCTAGTAGAAGTGATTAGACAGTTTTACACGAAATTAGGAATGTTTAACGAAGGTGACTTTTGGGTTTCACTTTCAGTAAGAGATTCTAAAACTCCAGAAAAATATCTTGGTGATCCAAAAAATTGGGATAAGGCAGAACAATTTTTGAAAGAAATAGCTGATGAAGAAAAACTAGACTATAAACGAGTGGAAGGAGAAGCTGCGTTTTATGGACCGAAGCTAGATTTCCAATTCAAAGATGCAATTGGTCGAGAATGGCAACTTGCTACGATACAAATTGATTTTGTACAACCAGAACGATTTGAACTTGAGTACACAGATAGTGATGGTAAAAAACAAACTCCAGTTATGATTCACCGAGCCATTGCCGGTAGTTTAGAACGATTTATGTCGGTTATAATTGAACATTTTGCTGGAGCATTTCCAGCTTGGCTTTCACCCGTTCAGGCCCATATCTTACCTGTAAATAAAGCTCATGAAGATTTTGCTTACAATTTGGCTAAAGATCTAAAAACTAAAGGGGCTCGCCTGGAAGTCTTTGATAGCTCTGATTCTCTCGGAAAACGAATCCGAAATTCACAAAAATCAAAAGTTCCATTTACAATTATCCTCGGAGATAAAGAAGTTGAAAGCGGAAACCTAACTGTTCGTAAATATGGCGAACAAGGTGATAGTGAGATATCTGTGAAGGAGTTTTTAGATAGTTTAGAATAGATTATTCTGTAGTAACTTCTACATCAGCTTCCACAACCGCCTCTTCTTCAATTTCTTCTGGTCTATCACGGTAATAAGATCTCCAAATTTCTTCCGTATTTTCTCCGTTTTTAAGTAACGATCGTTTCCACCAAAACGAGTTATTCCATCCTCCATGGGACGTTGTATCTGTTTTTCTGTCGGCTGTTCCATAAAGAAGTACAATCAGACTATTACCTTCCGTGTAAAATTGCATCATGATATCTCCAGGAGTGTCGTTTACAAAATGTAAATCCTGACCTCCAAGATAAATTGTCGCATCAAACCCATGTGGATAATAATATCCGACTTTAAATGAATGGTTACGTCGCTTCGAAATAGTTAAACCAGCGTTAAAAGCCGCTCTATAAACCGTCGTTGAAACCTGACAAACACCACCTCCTAATTGATATTTATCTTCTCCATTCCAAATAACTTTTTCGTACACAAAGCCATCTTTTTTTGAAACTGATTGCAAAATATCATTAAAAGAAAATTCCGCACCTTGAGGAATAATTATATTATCAAATTTTTTGATAGCGGCATTAATATTTGTTTTTCTTCCTCGTGTAGACCAAGAAAAATCAGAAGTTCCTATCCCAATAAGCGCTTTAACTCCATGTTCATTAAAAGTTTTTGTATAAAATTCATGTGTTGGATTTTTATCAAAAGTTGAAACAAACGTACCTTGCGATAATTGGTCTTTACTTAATATCTTTTCAATAAGTTCCGGTGAAACAATGAAATCGTTCGCCTGTTTTTCATAAGAATCCTCTCTCCCTAAGCGATCTGGTCTATTTGTGATTTTTCTTGGAATTGGGATATACTCTATTTTCTTTTTTTTCCTCAAAGTACTGGGCTTTATCCTTGTACGTCTCAAAACTCGTTTTTGTTTATATTGTCTTTTCAAATAATCCTGTAAACGAATTTGTCGCGCTGTTTGTGTAATTCTATTTTGTGATTTTTTTGTATTTCCTACAACTTCTTCTGCCAAAGCAGAAGAAAATATTCCCATAGAAAATATTAAAATTGAAATAAATTTTTTCATAATCTTAAATATTTTATTTTAATATTTTTTTTAATAAACTAAAACATTAACAAGTTGTTCTGACCTAAATTTTCTTAAAAAATATTTTTCAGTATGAATTCTTATCGGATCTTCAAGTGCCTTTTCTGGTCTAGCAGGATCGTACGTCCTAACCCATAAATCTTTTATTTCTTTTTCTAAAACTGTGAAAATTTCATGTTTTTGGTTCATATAAACAAACCCTTTTGATTTGATATCAATTTTTTTCACTCGTCCTTTATCGGCTTGAACCGCAATAAGTATAACACCTGTTTCAGACATAAGCTTTCGTTCTGCTAAAATTTCATCACGCACAATCTCTCCCAGTTGAACCAATTTTTCTGGTCCAGCAACACATTCTTTGTCGGTCATAAGTCGAGCTCCCGTTGGTGTCAAAACCATTCCCTGTCCATTTTTCATCATAAACGTATTTTCCTCCTTTATCTGTAAATCATTTACTACCAAATCTCGATGAGCATATCTCATAAAAAATTCTCCATGAATTGGTGTGAAATATTTTGGATTAAGCAATGACGTCATAAGCTTACATTCTTCAGCGTGAGCATGTCCAGAAACGTGGATATCTAGCTGTTTATTATTAATCGTTTTACATCCAATAGTTGCTAAATTATTTCGAACCGAAACTATTGCCATCTCGTTTCCAGGAATAGGTGACGAAGAAAAAATAACAGTATCTTCTTTCCGCAATTTAATATCTCTATGCGTTCCCGCGGACATTCTTGTCAACGCTGCCAATTCTTCTCCTTGTGACCCCGTAGACAATATTAAAACTTTTTCTGGATCCATAGAACTAGCCTTTTTTGACATCCTCTGAATCGTTTTGTCCGTACATTTTAAATAATTTAATTTCCGAGCAATCCCAATATTTCGTTCCATAGAACGTCCCGAGATAAAAACAGTTCGTCCTTCTTTTTCGGCCGACTCTATCAATTTAGAAATCCTTCCAATATTTGACGCAAAAGTAGCAAGAATAACCCGCCCAGTTGCATCTTTTAGTAATTTTCCAAGTGTGTTTTCGATAACAGATTCTGACATTGTTTGTCCCTCTTTCATTGCATTTGTAGAGTCTACTAATGCCAAAGCCACACCAGCTTTACCTATTTGCGAAATTCTTCCCAAATCAATCGGTTGATCATCTGATGGATTGTAATCAAATTTAAAATCTGATGAATGAACAATTGCTCCATAGGGTGTTTTAACTACGATTCCAACTCCATCCGGAATTGAATGATTGATATGAAAAAACTCAATTTCAAATTTCCCAAGTTTAATTTTTGATTTTGGAGTTATATCCATGACTTTAATTCGTTGCGACAATCCTTGGTGTTCTGAACACTGTGCAAAAATTAACTCTTTTGTTAGTCGTGTTGCATACATTTGCGGATGTCCAAGTTCGGGAATAATGTAAGGAACTCCTCCGATATGATCCAAATGTCCGTGTGTATAAACAACACCACGAATTTTATGTTTATTTTTTACCAAATAAGAAATATCTGGAATAAGTACATCCACCCCTAAGTGTTCTGGTCCTGGAAAAAGAAATCCAGTATCAATAATGATAATATCATCTTCCCATTCGATAAACATCATATTCTCTCCAACTTGCTCCATTCCTCCTAGCGGAACAATTCGAATCTCTCCTGTTTTAATCTTTGGAAGATAGTTTGTTGGATGAAATTTCTCTCGTTTTTCAATCGTTGGACGATCAAAAAGAGGATTGTTTTTAGTAAATACCTGTGGCTTATTATGCCTCCCCTTAAAACCACCTTTTTGTGGTGCACTTTTTTTTGTATGTTTCGGTGGTAACGGTTTTGGGGGCGTATCTTTTGATTTTACCGGTTTACTTTCTGTCGGCTTTTTATCCGAACTTACTTGATTGTTTGTTTTAACTGTTGGTTTTGGAGTGGGTGTTGAAGTGGTTGTAGTGGTTGTTTTTTTATTTCTTCCCAATAACCCTTTCCCAGATAACCATTTATCTAATTTGTTTTCTGTCATTTTTTTGTTTTTAATTAATATGTAAAAAGACCTGTTTTATTTATTCTTTTTTTGTTCTTGTGAAAGATCGCGTTTGGGGCTCCCTATCGGAAGCGAACTAATAATGTACAAATCTAATCTAGTTTATAGGAAAAAGTATAATTGGTCAATCTTAATAACCGTAATAAATCAAAAAAAGAGCAGAAAACCCGGCTCTTTTTAACCCCTATCATCAAATAAATCTTCAACTTTTTGAGCTAGTGCTTTAATTGCCTCTATTAGAGGTAAAACTAGACTCGTATATGATACTGATTTAATTCCCTCATTATATTCTAAGATTAACTCTGGAAATATTTTTTTTTATTAGTTATCACAAATAACATAAGCCGTAACATTGGCTCCATCTAAACCATTAGAACAAATCCATGTATCATTATCCAAAGGATAATTTTCAAGCATTCTTGTAGCGACACATCCACCTCCTGTTAGTTTTTTCCCTACCGTACAAGATGCCTCACAATCAACTCCATAATTAAGAGCCCCACAATCATTAGTAATGCTTTCCCATCCTCCCCCTGCACCATCACCACATTCCCAAGCACTGCTTGTTCCATTATAAGCCAAGATCTGTCCGTCTGTACATGTTGGGAGAGCTGAACTTCCTCCACTACCATTAAGATCCATGATAATCAGACTTCCATCATCACAGTTTATCCAATTTGATCCGTCATATTTTTTCCAAACACCTCCCTCGAATTTTGCAGATCTTCCAGTTACTCTCGATGTTCCACTATTTATTGTACATGATATTTGAATATAATTATCTGTTCCCACTGGATAAGGTGATATGCCTAACGTTGTTGCTTCTACACATCCTGCCACATCTCCTGTACCATCTCCATCTGATTCTTCATTTGTACAGTTTATGAAAATAGAATCTCCGCTTCCACTACTACTTCCTGCTGAAAAATCCATACAAGAAGCACGACAAGTTTGAGCATCCCCAGCATTAGCACGATCAATATGTAAAATCCAATCATCATTTACATCTTG
>CAZBBI010000009.1:0-13511 GCA_964490135.1 uncultured Candidatus Peribacteria bacterium | reverse complement strand
GGATACTTTAGCGAAAGTATCGGTAAAGGATGTAAACTCTTTGGCAAAAAAACTTTTAGTTCCTGAAAATTTTCGATTCTCCGGTATTGGTCCAGAAATTGATGAAGATAAACTTTTAAAACTTATTTCTTAAACTTATTAATACTTATTCTCATGATGTCACATTTGCACAACTTCAAAAACACCCATATTAGCGAGAAATTTAAATTGGGTAAAAAATTAATCACAATAATCAGTCTTTCTGTTTTCTTACTAGCTTTTACAGCTTGTTCTCAAACTAACACTAACTCAAATCAAAAAATGGTAACACTTAAAACAAATCACGGCGACATCACTATTAAACTTTATGAAGACAAAGTTCCAAAGACTGTTAAAAATTTTTACGAATTAAGTAAAAATGGAAAATACGATGGAACAATTTTTCACCGAGTTATAGATGGATTTATGCTCCAAGGAGGAGATTATGAAAATTCTAATGGAACAGGGGGAACAAGCATCTACGGTAAAAACTTTGAAGATGAATTTGTAGCAGAACTTTCTAATGTCAGGGGAGCAATCTCTATGGCCAATGCTGGACCAGGAACAAATGGTTCACAGTTTTTCATTGTTCATCAGGATGCAACTTATTTAGATGGTAGACACACCGTTTTCGGACATGTGACAGAAGGTATGGACGTGGTTGATAAAATTGCCAAAGTAAAAACAGGCACGATGGATGCTCCTCTCGAAAAAGTTGAAATTATAAAAGCAATTGCAAAATAATATACCTAAGTGTTAATTAAAAATTGTGATCTAGGAAAATCTTTACTCAAGAAGATTTTCTTTTTTCGCAAACTGTAAAATTTCTTGAGCAACGGCTTTATCATCAAATGGAATTTTCTGGTTTCCTATTGTTTGAATTATCTCATGTCCACGACCAGCAATAAGAACACAGTCATTTGGTTCAGCTATATAAAGTGCATACCTTATGGCTTCATAGCGATCTTCTATTTCAAAGAAACTATCTCCCTCTTTTCTACCTATTCCTTTTTTAAGGAATGAAGCAATTTGCTTAGGATCATCATTGTTTGGATCATCTGTTGTCAAAACAACCTCATCCGCATGAAGATTAATAATTTTCCCACACTCTTCTAAATTTTCTCTTGTCCGAGAGCCAGTCCCACCAAAAACAATAATAATACGTCCTTGAATCATCCCTCGCAGTGTTTCTAAAACAGCTTTTAAGGCACTTGGCTTGTAAGAGAAATCAACCACAACCGAAAACGCCTGTCCTTCATTTACTGGCGTGAGTCTGCCAGGAATACCTGGAAAATCTTCCATTAATTTTTCTAAATTTATAACCGGAATTCCGTTGGCCGAAACTGCTGAAATAGCTGCCAACAAATTTGATATATTGTGTAAGCCAAGAAGACTTGTTGTAATTTCAAAATTATGATTTGGTAATTTTAAATTAAATTTTGATTTTTTAGCCCCAAGCTTAACATTGCTCACCATAGCATCCGCTGATTTCTTTGTAGAAAAACTCCATTTTCTATCTGCAGGAAAATCCTCATAAATATCATAGTTTTCATCATCCAAATTAAGTACAGAAACTTTTGGTACATTCGGCTTTCGGTAGGAAAGGTTAAGTGCTTGAAAAATTTTAGCCTTTGTGCGTATATATTCAGCAATATTTTGATGATAATCTAAGTGTTCATTGTCCGAAACATTTGTAAGAACCGCTGTATCAATCGTAACTCCCCAAATCCTGTTTTGGTCAATTGCATGACTTGAAACTTCTATTACACAAAATTCACAACCCTCCCGAACCATCTGACGAAGAAGTTTTTGAGTTTGCCAGGGCCGAAGTGTTGTTCGAAGGGTTTCATTAAATATTTCTTTTTCTCCAATTCGAAAATTTATACCAGAAATTGCTCCGCATTTCCTTCCTGCATTCTGAATAAGATAATGAATAAGATTTACAGTTGTGGACTTCCCAGAAGTCCCCGTAACAGCAATAATTTTTAATTTGTGAGATGGGAAATTAAAAAACAATGCTGCAAAAATGGCTTGAATTTTATGATAAAAAAGCCGTAAAGGATGTCTTTCACCAATTGCTTTTCGAATAAAATTCAACATATTTTTTTATCTTTATTCTTTTTTTAATCTATCCTAACGGATTTTAACAAAAAAATATTTATTTTCCACCAATTTCATGGTACAATAACTAGATGGTAAAAATATTTATTGGGAGCGTCTTTTCTGCATTTGTTCTAATGTTTTGGACCACAGCCGATGCTGCTATGTACGACAATGATGGAAATCGTGTTTTTGGAAGACAAAATCATATGAGACATGGAACATATGACCCACGTCTCGCATATAAACAATTTGAAGAAAAGCGAGTTAGTGTCCAAAAAAAAATAAAACGTTCATTCCGTAAAAAAAAGAAATATATTAGTTGTGATTTAACTCAAGAAAAAACACAACAATACAGATTGAGTTTATTAAAGTTTCAACAAGGGGCTCCTCGTAAATGTCGAGAGGATGTACGATATATTCTAAACCTGCCCTACAAAACAAAAAGCAAAAAAAATCTGCGTCCCTATGAATGGAAAACTAAGGGGTATTAGAAAAATTTTCGAATCTCACGAAGTGCTCTAAGTTGCATAATCCTAATATTACCTTCTGTTTTTCCAATTATTTTTGAAATTTCCTTATTCGAGAATTCTTCTAAAAATTTCAACTCTAAAATTTCACGATGAATCGGAGAAAGCTTCTTTAAGGCCTTTTTTATAGTTTCTGTTTCTTCTTTTTTAATAAAATGCTCATCTGGTTTTTTCCCTTTTTTATCGGGAAGTTTATTAAAAAAATTTTCTTCAATTTGATCACTACCGAGTAATTCTTTTTGTTTCCGATAAAAATCTATAATTTGATTATGAGCAATTGCATAAATCCATGATTTAAATGAAGCCCCTGGCTTCTGTTTATATTTCTTTAAGTTGTGAACTACTTTATAAAAAATATCACCAACAACATCTTCTCTGGATTCTGGTGAAACACGAAATGACACATATCGAAAAATAAGATCAAAAAAATGATCATACAAAAACACAAAAGATTTTTCATTACCTTTTTGCGCTTTTGCAACAATCGCTTCAATATCTATTGAAGATTTTTTTTTGCTCATAAACAAATTATATCTTATAAATTGATTCGATCAAAAAAACTACTGATATTTAAATGTCTTTATCTTGTTTTTCTTCAGTTCCGTCTTCTTTTATAAGGTCTTGCATAATAGATATAGAAGAAACTATGTCTTTCTTTGATTTCATTAAAATAACCCCTTGAGTCGCCCTACCTGCAACTTTAATCCCAGATAGAGGTGTACGGATAGTTTGACCGTTCTTTGTTACAATCAACAAGTCTCCCTCCATAGAAGAAATAACCCTTGCTCCGGCAACTTTTCCTGTTTTTTTAGTAACATTTGATACTTTTACCCCCGTTCCTCCTCGCGTTTGATTTCGATATAGTTTTACTTTGGACATTTTCCCAAGACCATTTTCCATTACTGTCAGTAATTTAGCATCCTCGTCTTTTAAAATATCCATCTGAATTACTTTATCATCTCCCTTTAATCTAATTGCCCTAACCCCTGCAGCAGCTCGCCCCATAGCACGAACATTTTCTTCAGAGAATCGAATAGATTTCCCATCATGTGTTACAACAAATATCTCATCTTCTCCTGAAGACATTCTTGCCCATTGCAGCTCTTCTCCATCTTTAACACCGCAGGCAATAAGTCCGCTTCTTCTGATGTTTTTGAAAAGTTCTAATTCTGTTTTTTTAATAGTGGCACCAGTTGTACACATAACAATATATTTCCCTTCTGATCGGCTCAAATTTAATATTTCTGTAACTTTTTCTTCTGGCTGTAATTGTAATAAATTTATAATTGGTGTTCCTTTTGCTGTTCTTGATGCTTCTGGAATTTCGTACATCGGTAAAGCAAACACCCTTCCAAAACTTGTAAAGAAAAGTAAATCATTGTGATTTGTTCCGTATACAGATTTAGAAATAATATCTGTATCTTTAGTTTTTGCACCAACAACACCTACTCCTCCTCGTTTCTGTGAACGAAACATGCTTGGTTTCATTCGTTTGATGTAATTCTCTGCTGTCAACACTGTCAACATTTCCTCATCTGGAATAGTGTCTTTAGCATTAAAGTTACCTAGTCCATGTGGATGAACCTTTGTCCGACGCTCATCCCCAAACTTATCATTTGCGTCATTTAAACAAGCTTTAATTATATCTGATTGTGTTTCTTTAGACTCTAATATTGATTTTAATTCTTTTATTAATTCAAGTTTTTCGGCCAACTCATTTTCAATTTTCTTTCTTTCTAGCCCTGCTAGAGTTTGTAATCTCATTTCCAAAATAGCCTTAGTCTGTCTGTCGCTAAGTCCAAATTCTTTTATCAATTCCTCAGAAGCAATTTCTTTTGTTTCTGATTTTCTAATTATAGCAATTACTTTATCAATATGATCTAACGCAATTTTAAGTCCTTCCAAAATATGTGCCCTTTCTTCTGCTTTTTTAAGATCAAATTTTGTTTTCCGAACCAAAACATCAAACCGATGATCCAAAAAGTAACTCAAAACTTCTTTCAAGTTCAGCAATCGTGGATGAATCCCATCTACTAGAGCAATCATATTTAGATTAAAGTTCTTCTGTAGAAGTGTAAATTTAAACAATTGGTTAAGAATTTTTTTAGGGAATGCATCTTTCTTAAGTTCTATAACTACACGGATTCCCTCTCTGTTTGATTCATCGCGAAGATCTGTAATTCCAACAATTTTTTTGTCTCTTACTAAATCAGCAATTTTAGAAACCAAATCAGCTTTATTTACTTGATATGGGATTTCTGTAATAACAATTCTTGTTTTTCCTCCTTTTATTTCTTCCATATTTGCTTTAGCACGCATCACAATCCCTCCTCTCCCAGAATGATACATTTCTTTAACAGCTCCACCATCGTAAATTTCTCCCGATGTTGGGAAGTCTGGACCTTTGATATATGTCAAAAGATCATCAATTGTTGCTTCTCGATTATTCAATAAATGCAACGTTGCTCCAATAACTTCTCCCATATTATGTGGTGGAATATTTGTTGCCATACCAACAGCAATTCCCATCGTTCCGTTGAGAAGTAGCTGTGGAACAACCGCAGGAAGAACTGTTGGTTCTTGCGCCGTTGCATCATAATTTTCTCTAAACTCAACTGTATCTTTTTCAATATCTCGCAACATAAGCTCTGCTGCCTTTGACATCTTAGCTTCTGTATAACGCATGGCTGCTGCGTTATCTCCATCTATTGATCCGAAGTTACCTTGTCCATGAACAAGTGGATATCGCAATGAAAATTCCTGTGCCATCCGCACCATAGAATCATACACAGCAGTATCTCCATGTGGGTGATATTTACCAAGCACGGCACCAACAACATTGGCTGATTTACGAAACTTAGCAGTAGACCGAAGTCCATTTTCGTGCATGGCATATAATATCCTCCTATGTACAGGCTTAAGACCGTCTCTTACATCAGGCAGGGCCCGAGAGACAATTACCGACATGGCATAAGAAAGATATGACTCTTCTATTTCTGGCACAAGCCCTCTTGCAAAGTAATTTCCTCCCTCTGGAACAAACATTTGAGAGGTCTCTTCCTTATCTTCTTGTTCTATAGGTTCACCATTTTCTTGGTTTTCTGTATTTGTATCATCTTGATTTTCTTCGTTTTCCGGTACAATGTTTTCTTCTGTCATTTTTATAGGTAAAATTTCCCCCAAATCTTAGTTAAAAACACTCTAACATCAAGTCTTTTTGTGGTGATTTAAGACGCTTACCTTAAGCATTAATCGCTAATTTATTCCCACTTAATAGTAGAAACTGTTTCAAACCCTGGCGGAGGTAATTGCTTCATCCGACCATCCGTTCGAATAACAAAAGCATTGTCATTGCTATCACAATCTGCCCCGTCTCCGGATGCAGCGGAACAAGAGGTTCCCCCCGGAACACAAACACACATGTCTCCATTGTCTTGCAAAAGAAAACCATCATATGTTGGATGATAATAACGCACCATATGTAAGTCGTAGGCCTTTGCTATTTCAAGTTTTGTTTTCCCTGCCCCTGTCCAGGCTAGATATCCTACATCTGTAGTTAAATCTGCAGTACTCCCCCAAGGTGTTAGGTATTCCAAAGTACCAGCTGGATAAAAGGACTCATATCCTCCCCCAAGAGTACTATTGGAAAGAATCGCCCCTTCTAGTAAAAATTGAGTATCATTCGTGGTTAATCCATTTACACCATCATAAATAGTAGGATTTGCACCCGGAAGAGCATTGTTTGTCATTATTGTTCCCTCCAAGAAATAAGTCCCTGCAATCTTTTTTACGGTGTTTTCCACAAAAATATTACCTTTCTCTGGAAATGGTTTCACTTCATCGTTTATAAGTATCACTCCAAATGAATCTGTTTTGTTCAAATAGGTCAAATTTCCATGAACAACAAAATTTCCATTTTTTATAATTAATGTCTTTATCCCTATTGGCAAATCTCCATCTACCGTAACCGCAACATCTCCTTCAGCTAAAACTACATCATCTGTCCAAGTAAGATCAGCAAAGTTTGTAAAAGTAGCCGATGTTTCCGCTGGCAAGCCCCTTGAAATTCTATGTGCATTTTTAAATATATCTTCACGAATGTCTGTAAACTTATTGGCCCCAAGTAAAGTCGAGCTATCATCCGTTCCGAATCTAGTGGTATCAACTCCCCCCAAAACAGATCCTTCAACAGAAGCTCCAATGAGTTTCACTGTAATTTCAGTAGCAACACATTCTGGGTCATCTGCACAATCTGCCCCGAACCCACTTCCAATTGCTCCTCCTGGGTAACTAATGGAATAATCAGTGCCTCCATGATTTATTGTATATGAAATAATAGAAGAAAATGATAAATTTTCCGTGTAATTAACAGTGTCATCCCGAATGGTAACTGTTGCACTTTGCGGACTTACTTGGTCTCCTGGGGCATCTAACGTTGTAAATGATATTGATGGCATACTTTCATTAATGAAAAAGCTAGGATCAAACATTAGTTCCCAAGGTAAATAATGATGTGTTACTCCCATAAGAATATTACTAACTGCCGCTAATCCTGTAGCATTCGAAATTGAACGAACAACATTTATTGGATTTGCTACATCAATAATAAACTCTGGGGTTCCAGGAATTTCAACATTACTAGAAATCATTGGTTTAAATTTAATTTCTGGAGAGTATTGTCCATATCTAAAAGTAATAGGGCTGGCTATATTAACCGTCCCATCAACGTCTATACTTGGCACCTCAAAAATAAAATCTAACTGAAATGGATCATTCTTAGATAACACGTCTCCAACTTTTTCCAAGGTAGGCGCCAGTGCCCTAAAATTTAATGTTTCATAAACTCCGAGCCCTCCTACATAATCTACTCCTAACGTAAAAGCTGTTTTTGTTGGATTTCCATCTTCAACGAAATCACCATTCATTAACAATCCTTCTCTAAAAGAAATTATACCAGCAGCATCTTCTGGATCATTGGCATCCATTGATAATAGCGTGTCTAGATACATATTTACATCTTCCGTTTCAAGCTGTGAAACTGGATTGTCGTATTGATCTTTTATTATAAAATATAACGTACAAGCTCCATCATTGTTTGCAATTGGCGCAGTTCCATCTGTTGGACAACTAAATACCCTTAACTCTGAATGGTCTTGATCTGGCGTTCCTGCCATAACAGTAAGCGTTGAAATAATTGGCGCTGCCAAGTTTCCGGCAAAATCTATTAACTGAATTGTCACCTGGTAATCTCCCGCCTCATGAAAACAGTCCTCTATTGCGGGTGATGGATTTACATCTGAATACCCTAAAGTGTCCAAGTCTTCTATCACACAATCATCTATATATGGCACTTGTGTCACACAACTTGTAGGAGTTGTTGAAAAACAGGTTGAAGCTGGGACCATTATGTTTTCTTCATCAAATTCAACTTGCATAGTTGAGGCTTCCCAATCAATTCCTACTCCTGGAATTTCATCGGCCAACAAAGGAGTTGTGTTGATAGAAAAAATTAACCATAAAGCTAAGGTTAAACTATATTTCATAATATTTTTAAACTGGTTTATCATTCTTTTTATATTTTTAAATTAAAATCTTACTATGGCTGAAAAGAAGCCGCTCCGGTAAATGGTGCACATCCAAATTTACTTATAAAACTACAAACATCTGTCGCTGTTCCCACCGCTTGTCTTTTGTCTCCACAGTTATTTTCTTGCACAAAAGGTACTCCCAATTGCTTAGTTGCTGGATCTGGAAACCAATTATCGTAATCTGGATAACCAGGACTGCAGTTTTCACCTCTGCCTAGTATCCCCGGAAGACATATCGATAAATTCCGCCTATCACAGTCTAATAAACAAATACCATCATTATAAATATACGTAAGACCGTCTCCAAACTCACAAAAAGAATTACAAGCACCTCCATTATTAAGTTCTTGGTCTCCTCTGTCGGTAGCCGAATTTGCACAAATTGATAATGTCTCTACACAGACACTATTTACAGTGTCTTCATAAAACGGTGCATTAACATTCCCCCCACAAGCATTTTCATTGTAATCATATTCTAAAGTTGGACCAACGGAACTATTGTCTTCCGGGTTAGGCATGTTGGTTTTTTTTCTTGAGTCGGTTATTGCCCCTGAAAGTTCGAAGGCTATAACATTCCCTGATTTAATTACCCCTTCTGTGAAATCAGAATCTAACTCTCCATTCCCATCATTATCTTTTCTCAAAGTAATGCTAATTTCTGGAGAAACTGGATCATACCAATCTATTTTGTTTTCATTTCCCTCCACACAATTTCCTACCTCATCACAAACCTTAAAAACTCTCGTTCCAGTTGCATCACAAATCGTTGCATCATCACAAAAATTTCCTCTAACCTGTACCTCATAAGATATATCACTACAGCCAACACCACCTGGGTCAGTACATCCAATAGCTAATCCCACTGGAGCAGTTTCTGATAAATCTTTTATTGCTTTTATACTTGCCTTCAATGTTGCAATCTCCGCCTCTAATACTAAAACATCGGTATCAATTGTGGATATTTCCCCCTCTGTTCCTGGAATTGTTGTATTTGTTAATGTAGCAACCTCTATATCTAAGGCTATTATAGCCGGATTTAAATCAACATCTCTTTGGTCTTCAAGACTACCAAGTAATTGCTCAAGCCCACCAACTCCATCCCCTCCACTGCCAACTGGAGTCTTATCTATGCCATATAATAAAATCAACAATTCTGTTTCTTTTTCTACTGGAATAAATGGATCATTCAGGTCTTGGTTAAGTTTAATCATTCTTGCCTCAACAATTCCAATTCTAGTTACAACATCATCTCGTTGCCTTACTGTCTCTATCCTTTCTCCATCTTTTGTTCCATACAAAAGATTCTCTCCTTGCAGTTCTATTACTTTTTGCCTCCTTGTAATACGTTTTCCGTCTCTACTTATAATTCTTGTCTCAAGAGTTACTTTATCTGCGGCAATACGATCTGCGTGCAATTCTTGTGGAGCAAAATCTATAGTTGGGTCCGTTGAGTCAATTTTCAGGATTCTTGGCGTAGCTGCATACCATTGAGAATTTGGATAACTTCCCCCCTGATCACTACACGTAATATCATCCAATTGTCCATACATACAAAAATACACAGTATACGCCCAATCGCCATCTTCGCGATCCAAAAACTCTTGAAGTGTAACCCGAGGACTATCCTCAATTAGTGTTTTATAAGCATCGTCAGGATTAATAGGATTCTGAATATCCACCTCAAGCTCAAACTCAACAGACCTACTAACCGATGAAAAATCGTATTGTGGAGTAGGCATTTTTTCTAGGTCAAAATCTTGATCTCCAGAATTATCACCAGTTGCAACTCCAAACCAATCATCATAAGCACCACCGCCCTTTGTAAAATTAATTAAAATAGCAGTTGGCTTTGTGTCGGGAACAGGGCTAGCAAACAACGCATTTGGATCTACATCTGTCAGCAATGCATCCAGAATCTCCCCATTCATCCTCAACTTAGAAAAATGTTCGAATCCAACGGTTGGTATATCTGTATCATCTGGATTAGGATTGTAATACCATGACTCAACCGGGTGACGCCACCAAACTTGTGGAGAGTCTCCTAGCTCTGCATCACCATATCCAAGCGCTGTTTGCCAAGAAAGAGTAAACAAAAGGAAAATCCATAAGTTCTTTTTATGAAGACGAAGCCAATTATTAGTTGCAAATAAGATAAGAGCTATCAAAATAACTCCCCAGACTAAAAAGTCTTTACTTAGCCACCATTTAGCTTTATTCATTGCCTCTTCTCTCTCAAGAGCTTCTCGTTGTTTTGCTATTTCCGCAGCTAGATTTGGAGCAACGATTATTTTTTTCTCAAGATGTTCCTTTCCTATAATGGTATCTTTCCTCATTACAAAAACATCTGCCATAAAATAATCAGAATCTTCTTCTAGTTTGAAAGAAACACTCCCCGTAAATCGCCCCCTTTTGTCCGATTTCACAGAAATAATTTTTTGATATTTATCAACAATAGTACCTTCCCACTCTTGTACAGCATTAATCTTCACGTCGAGTTTAAGATCTGGCTTTGTTACTCCTGTAAAAACAAAATTAGCTTTTTTTGCCATTAATCCCTCTTCTAGTAATTCAAAAGATTTAACATGAGCAAAAACCCCCTTTATTAAAAATCTTTTTTCAAGAACACCTCCCAATCTTACTCCATCCTTTGATTCTGCTAATGCTTTTAATACATATACTTGTGGATCTTCTGGTAATTGAAATTCAACTGAAAGCGATTGCTTTCCCTCCGTACCAATTCCTATAAATGAGCCACTTGCTTTCCCAACCAATTCTGTTTCATCTAAGTTATATATTTCAACACGCGGCCAGACCGCCACTATGTCGTCTCTTTGGTTAACTAAGTCAAAAGAAGCTACACCAACTTCTTTTTTTATTTCAAGTTCTAAGTTACTCATTTCCGGATCTGCAATATATAACTGAGAAGCGACTTTTGGGTCTCCGCTGGCCATTAGGTTCCCTTTTTTATTAAAAACCTCTACCACCAAAACACTGTTCTTCGTTAGCCGAATATCTTCCAACGAAAAATCAAATTTAATTGCACCAGCCTCATCAAAATCTACCTCGTCCTCACTTATTTCGAAAAAAACAGACCCTGTTACACTTTTTATTGAATAATTAATCTTTTTAATATTAGATAATTCATTTTCGCTAACGACCCTACCGGCAATTCGGCCAGGAGTGGTTTCTTTTAAAAAATTTATCTTCAGATTTTCCACAGAAATAGATTCCATCCAAATAACATCTTCTTTTTTAGGTGGCTCAAAGTTTGGAATAACGATCCCCTTCGCTAAACATACTTCACTTAAAAAAAATAAAGAGGCTAGCAATAAGCCTCCCGCAAAGACACTCTGTGATTTTAGTAATAATTTTATTTTTTGTTTCATTTATGACACAATGATATACTTAATGACATTCTAGTCTATCATTCTTTCATCTTCAAAGAAAAAGACTTGCCAAAAAGATGTTTTTTTTCACAATATCAATTGAATGATTAGAAGAAGAAAAAGACGTCAGTCATTATATTCTAGGAGAAGAAATAAAAATCCAATTTCCCTCATTCTTTTTTTGTGCGTTATTGGCTTTCTTATTTGGGTTGTTTTACAGGTATTTGTTCTTCTCTTTTCCAATATCAGAAGCGAGTCTTCAAGCGCTGAAATAAAAATTTTAAAAGGACGAGCAGAGTTCCTTCTCCCCGAAACACAAGACTGGAGTCTTGCTTTTTCTGAACAAAGACTTTGGCCAGAAGAAACAATAAAAATCAGTTCCAACGGAAAAGCATCTCTTGAAATTTTTGAAAATAATATTCTTTTCTTGGGCCCAGATACAGAATTAAAAGTCTTAGAACTAGAAGAAAATAGCTCAAATAAAAAAACAGTTAAATTACAATTAAAAAAAGGTAATGTTTGGGTAAGAGCCTCTGGAGATGACTTCAAAGATGAAAATTCTATTTTTCAAATTGAAACCGACCGTAGCTCCCTAAAAGTAAATGGAACTATTTTTGACCTTGAAAACAAAAACCAACAAGACATTCTTCGTCTGGTTAAGGGATCCCTAGATCTTTCTATTTTGGGCGAAAACGAAAAAGACACATCCTCAATAATTTCTATGGGAGTCGGTCAAAAAATAATTATTGATTCAGCCGCAAAGGCTAAAGTTGATAACGGAGAAGATTTGTTAACAGCTATTGACCCTAAATTCCTCGAGTCAGACTGGCATATCAAAAATTTAAAAATATTCTTCCCCCTAGAAGCTTCTGAAATCCAACAGAGAATCAAAAAAAATGAAATTCCTAATACCTCCACACCTATAGATGTTTTACCCACGGAAGGTAGTAGCGAGATAGAAAGCCCAAAAATCATATCTCCCAAAGATGGAATTAAAATTCCAGCTTCCGAGGATATGATTAAAATAGAAGGTACAGCGTCTCTTGATACTTTTCAAATTGAAGTAAATGGATTTTCTCTTACTAAGTTTAATCCAGGAGACAAGAAATGGACATATTTTGCCGCACCAAAATTTGGAACACTTATTTCTGGAGAAAACAAATTTTCTATTGTTGCTGTTTCAAGAGATGGGAAAAAATCCCTTCCAACTGTTCTTAATGTTTTTTATGAAGGAAAAACGAGTGTTATTCCGGTAAAACAAAACCCAGAAACTACGGTTCCTGAAAAAAAAGAGGTTAATACCTTTCCGGCACCCCTCGCAACAAGTCCAAAATTATTTAACACTGAGGGTATCCATGAAACGGCTAGCTCTATTATAACCATCCGGGGAACAGCTGACAAAAGAACTAGCAGCATTGAAATCAATGGATTTCGATTGCGAAAATTCAAAGAAGGAAACACTGATTTCTCATATATAGCAAATGCCGCTTATGGAAACATGAAAAAGGGACTAAATAATTATCATATTGTTGCTCGAGGGGCTAATGGTAAATTCTCAGAAACAACGATTAAAATAAAGTACACTCCTGTTGATATTTAAGAATAATTTGTCAGAATAAGTACAAAAAAAATAAAAATGTCCAAATTTAATAAGTCTGTTGAAAAAAAATTTATTGAAAACAATTGGAGATTCACTTTGTCCGTAAGAACTATTTCAGAAGTACTAAATTCTGCTGAAACTTTACTTGGGACAAGCGATATTCAACAAATTTTAAAACAAAAAAACCAGAAAATAGACACCTCTACGGTCTATCGTATTTTAAATAAATTAAAAAAAATAAATTTGGTCCACGAGTTTGAAAACAAATGGAAACGTTGCACTCATCCAA